>CAMLJW010000328.1 GCA_946480485.1 uncultured Streptomyces sp.
CCAAGCCTCTGCCCTTGACGTGCCAGAGGGCGGGGGGCGGGCATGGCAACAGACCGCGCTGAACTCACCAGCTACGAGTACCGCAAGGTACGCGCCCGCATCCTCGCCGAGTCCGACGTGTGCATCGTCTGCGGCCACGGAGCCGCAGACGCCGTCGACCACATCCACCCGCGCAGCAAGGGCGGCGCCAAGCTCGACCCCGACAACCTCGCCCCGATCCACGGCGTGACCGGCTGCCCCGTCTGCCTGCGCAAGTGCAACAACGAGAAGAGCAACCGGCCACTGGCCGAAGTCACCCAGCTGGTCACCTCAGTCGACTGGTTCGCCGGACCGTAGGAGGACGCCATGCCCAGCACCACCGAGTCGATCGTGCACGCCGAGCCGCCGGACGGCAGCGGCCTCACCCGGTGCTGCGGGCGCACGCCGTTCGAGCTGCCGCGTACCGACCGGATGACGGACGGCATCACGAGCGTCACGTGCTCGGCTGTCGGCCCATGGCTCGTCGACCACGAGGTGCACGTCTTCGCCCAGACCGAGTCCCGGCGTGGCGCGCTCACCGACGAGGGTGAGCGATGGATGGACCGTCAGTCGACCGGCAAGGTCATGGTCGTCTGCACCTGCGGCTACAACAGCGGGCTCATCGACCACGCTGAGCTGCAGGACACTGTCGCCTCGTTGGCCGACAAGCACACCGACCCTCGCGAGCGGCTGATGCGATCTGATGCGCTGGCTGATATGCGCAGGTCAGAGAAGTGATCCGAGTCCGATCGAGCCCGAGCCGTCCGGGATTTTTTGAAATCGGACATATCGCAACCCCGCGCCCAGCTTTTTAGATTTTGTGCGAGAGGAAAAACCTCCCGCGATGATCATGAATTCATAGTCGCCCGCGTCTGATCCACGCGGGAAGGAAGCCCCGGTGTCTCCAGGCGCCGGGGCTTCCGCATGCCTGGAGGACTCGTGCCCCGTAAAGACCTGCCCTGCGCTCACTGCGGAACCCTGATGTGGCGTTCCCGCTCCTCGCTACCCGAAGGGGAGGCGATGTGCCGACCGTGCCGAAGCGCGTTCGGCAAGTACGCGCCCCGCCCGTGTGTCACCTGCGGTTTGGTGTTCAAGCCTGGCAGCAATCCGGATCAGCGCGCGTGCTCGAACGCCTGCCGTGTGAGGTCGGAGACAACCGACTCATGCGACGACTGCGGCACCGTGACCGATCGGGGCCGCAACCAGGCTGGCCGCTTCTGCGCCGACTGCTCGAAGCGTCGCGAGCGCGAGCGCGACGCCCGCAAGGATCACGGCTGGACGAAGTCGGCGCTCCTTCCGAGCGTGCGCTCGCTTGCCTCCCGCGATGGCTACCGCTGCCACGTTTGCGGTGAGGACGTGGACATGCAGCTGCCGTACAACGATCGGATGGCCCCGACGCGAGATCACATAGTTCCTCGGCGCGCAGGCGGCGGACATGACCCGTCGAACCTGAAGCTGGCCCACCGGAGCTGTAACTCCCGTCGCGGCGCCCCGTTGCCTGTCTGAACGGAGGACGCCATGGGCCCAGTTGAGCAGGCAGTGCGGGAGGACATAGAGGCCATCGGTGGCCTGGTTGGTGTGGAGCCGACGCTGGCTGAGATGGCGTACACCCTGGCCCGCGACATCGACCAGGGCGGCGGCGAGGAGGGCAGGCTGCTGCCCGCGCTGAACAAGGAGCTACGCGCCACGCTCAAGCAGCTGCTCGACGGCCGCCCGGCAGAGGATGAAGATGACGACCTCGCCGACCTGGCAGAGCCCGCCTGAGTTCGCCGACCAGTGTCTGGACCTGTACAGGCTGACGTGTCCACCGTGGTGGGGCACACCCCGCCGACCGGAGTTCCCGACGCTGGGCGGCAAGGCCGCGAAGGTGATGCAACGCCTCGGTTTCGACCCCATGCCGTGGCAGCGGTACGTGCTGGACGTGGCCCTGGAGATCGACCCGACCACGGGCGTGTTCGCTCACCGCGAGGTGGGCCTCAGCGTGCCGCGGCAGCAGGGGAAGACGCAGCAGATCCTCGCGGTGATGGTGCATCGGATCATGGCGTGGGAGCGGCAGAACGTCACCTACGGGGCACAGAACCGGACGATGGCGAAGAAGCGGTGGGAGGACGAATTCCTCACCACGCTCGACGCATCCTCGCTGCATGGCAGATACCGGCCGCGGAAGACGACAGGCAACGAGGCGATCATCTGGGGCAGCACGCGCAGCCTGCTCGGGATCACGTCGAACACGGACAAGGCCGGGCACGGTCCGCCGTTGGACCTGGGTGTTATCGATGAGGCTTTCGCCCATGAGGATGACCGGCTGGAGCAGGCGTTCAGCCCGGCGATGCTGACGAAGAAGATGGCTCAGCTGTGGTGGGCGTCGGCTGGTGGCACCACGAAGTCGGTGTGGCTGAACAAGAAGCGCGAGGCTGGGCGTGCTCTGGTCGAGCAGTTGTGGGAGACCGGCGCCCGTCCGTCCGTTGCCTACTTCGAGTGGTTCGCCCCCGAGGACATGCCGCGCGACGATCCGGCGACCTGGTACGCGACGCTGCCCGCGCTCGGCATCACGGTCACCGAGGCGGTCATCCGTGGCGAGTTGGAGAAGATGGACCCGGCCGAGTTCGATCGGGCGTATCTGAACCGTACTCGGAAGCCGACACCGCCGACTGACCCGAACGTCCCGAAGGGGAAGTGGCCGGGCCTGGTCGACGTGAAGAGCCGGCCGACCCGGGATGTGGCGTTCGCGATCGATGTGTCGCAGGACCGGGCGCACGCGTCTATCGCGGCCGCGTCGTTGCGGCCGGACGGCAAGGTCCACGTGGAGGTCGTGGCGCGCAGGTCCGGTACGGATTGGGTGGTGCCCGCCATGGTCAAGCTGCACAAGCTGTGGAACCCCGTGGTCGTGGCGATCGCCTCGGTGGGGACGCCGGCCGGTTCGCTCATTGACGAGCTGGTGGCCGCGGGCATCGACGTGCCCAAGGACAAGGAGCATCCGATGCGGGGCGACTTGGCCGTGATGCGGACGGGAGACATTGTCGAGGCGTGCGGGCAGATGGCCGACGCGATGAATCAGGGCACGGCTCGGCACATCGACCAAGTCCCGTTGACCGCCGCGGTGAACGGTGCCAGGACCCGGAGGAACGGCGACGCGTGGACGCTGGACCGCACCAGCTCACTGACCGAGATCAGTCCGTTCTGCGCGGCGACGTTCGCCCGCTGGGCGTTGCTGATCCGGGGACCGGCTGTCCTGGACGACTATGACCCGCTGAATTCGGTGTTGTGAGGGGGGATCTGTGGTGAGCCCGACTCTTGGCCCCGATGGGGTGTGGTACCCGGGCGGGGCGCCGCCGTCTGTAGGCGGGTGGCGGCGGGCCGGGCGTGTGCTGGCGGCGGGGTTCCGGCGGCTGGGTGCGGTGTCGAAGCGGGCGATCACTTCGCTGCCGTGGATTGCTGGCGGTCCCCGGCCGGGGTCGGTGTCGTCGTCGCAGGCGATCCGGCTTATCCCGCTGTTCGCGTGTGTGCGGATCCTCGCCGACTCGATTGCCTCGCTGCCGGTGCAGACGTACCGGAGGAACGGCGCCTCTCGGGAGATACTGACGTTCGTTCCGTCGCTGCTGTTCGCGCCGGCCGCGCGCGACAACCTGTTCGAGTGGCTCCACAAGGCGGTCGTCAGTCTGGCTCTGCGGGGCAACGCCTACGGGCTGGTCACGCAGCGGGACGACTTCGGGTTCCCCACGATGATCGAGTGGCTGAACCCGGACGAGGTGTGGGTCGATGAGCTGCGGCCGACGCTGCCCGTCTACTACTGGCAGGGTCACGAAGTACCGCGCGAGCAGATCGTCCACATTCCGTGGGTGGTCCTGCCCGGCTGTGTGGTGGGCCTGTCGCCGGTGCAGGCGTTCGCGCGCACGATCGGCATCGGCCTGTCGGCCACGGAGTACGGGCTGTCGTGGTTCGACAACGGCGGCACCCCTCCGGCGACGATGAAGAACAGTGCCAAGGCGATCAACCCGGATGAGGCCGAGGAGATCAGCGACCGCCTGGCGGCGCGGGTGCGGGCCCGCAAGCCTCTGGTCTACGGCTCGGACTGGGACTTCACCGCACTGCAGGTGAACCCGGAGGAGTCGCAGTTCATCGAGACGATGCGGCTCAACGCGTCGCAGATCGCAGCGATCTACGGGGTGCCGCCGGAAATGGTCGGTGGAGACTCCGGCGGGTCGATGACCTACGCGAACGTCGAGCAGAACGCGATCAACTTCGTCGGGTTCACGCTGCGGCCGTGGCTGTCGCGCCTGGAGGCCAAGCTGTCCGCGCTCATGCCGGGCAAGGAGTTCGTTCGCTTCAACGTCGACGCGATGATCCGCGTCGATCTGATGACCCGCTACCAGGCCCACCAGATCTCACTGAACGACGGATGGCGCAACCGTGACGAGATCCGCGCCCTCGAGGACCTACCGCCGCTCCCGGACGGGCAGGGGCAGGTCTACCTCCCCGTGTCGATGCTCGGCGGCCCCACCAACGATCCGGCCGCCGTGCCGGACAACCCCAACCCCATTCAGTGAGGAGGCCGACCGTGGCCGACCTGGAGAGGCGCTACACGCCGGTGCCCGTCGAGCTGCGGGCAGCCAAGGAGCAGCAGCGCACTATCAACGGATACGCGGCAGTGTTCAACCGCGAGTCGTCCAACCTCGGCGGGTTCGTCGAGGTAGTCGACTCCCGCGCGTTCAACAAGTCCCGCGGGGACGGCTGGCCCGACGTCATCGCCCGCTACAACCACGACGACAACATGCTGCTGGGCACGGTGGCCGGCGGTACGCTGCGCCTCCTCGTCGACGACACGGGCCTGATGTACGACGTGGACCCGCCGCAGGCCCGCGCGGACATTCTGGAGCTCGTCTCGCGCGGCGACGTCCGTAAGAGCTCGTTCGCGTTCCGCACCATCACCGACGACTGGGGTATGACCGACCAGGGATTCCCGAAGCGGACCCTCGTCGCCGCGCAGCTGGTCGACGTGGCCCCGGTCAACATCCCCGCCTACCCGGACTCCTCGGCCGGTCTGCGGTCGCTGGCCGCGCATGTGGGCGCCGACTACGAGGAGGTGCGGTCGCTGGCCGCGCAGGACGAACTGCGCAAGTTCTTCGTCCGCACGGACGGCCCGGGTCCGGCCAAGCCGCAGACCCTCGGCGCGGCCGCCCGTATGGCGCTGCTCGCCCGCCGGGAAACCCCGCACATCTGATCGTCCCCTTGGGGCAGGCCGACAGCCACCCCCGTACTCCCTGGCCCGCCTGGTGCGGGCCTTTCGCATGTCGAGGCAGGCCGACAGCCACCTCGGACCCCACACCCGTTAGAACAGTGAGGAGTCGGACCATGTCCGAGGTAGTGAAGTCCCTGCAGGAGCGCAGGCTGCGCGTCTGGGAGCAGGCCAAGGAACTTGCCGACAAGGCGGCCGAGGAGAACCGGACGTTCTCCGGCGAGGAAGAGTCCTCGTGGCAGTCCCTGAATGCGGAGCTCGACGCGCTGGACAAGCGCATCCAGGCCGTCATCAGTGGCGAGCAGCGCGCCAAGGACGCCGAGGACGCCATGTCCAAGCTGCGTGGCGAGCCGCGGGGCAACGGCGGCCCGGAAGCTGTCGGCAACAGTGACGAGCTTCGGAAGTTCCTCCGCGGTGAGGGCGGCCGGACGTTCGATGTCCGCCCGTCCGGGCCGGTCAGCTTCCGTGATCTGTCGAAGCTGTCGGCGGGTGCGGGCGGCAACACGGTGCCTACCGACTTCTACGGGCAGCTGGTCGCGCACCTCATCGAGACGAGCGCGATCCTGCAGTCCGGCGCGACCATCCTGAACACGGCCTCGGGCGAGACGCTGCAGGTGCCCAAGACTACGGCGCACTCCTCGGCGTCGATCGTCACCGAGGCGGGCACGATCTCCGAGTCCGACCCGGCGTTCGGGCAGGTCTCCCTCGGCGCGTTCAAGTACGGCACCGTTATCCAGGTGACGCGCGAGCACCTCACGGATGCTGGCGTGGACCTGGAGGGCTACCTGTCGATGCAGGCCGGGCG
>CAMLJW010000329.1 GCA_946480485.1 uncultured Streptomyces sp.
CGTCCATCTCCGGCGCCGAGGTCGGCTGCCAGGGCGAGGTCGGCTCGGCCTGCTCCATGGCGGCGGGCGCGCTCGCCGAGGTCCTGGGCGGCTCCCCCGAACAGGTCGAGAACGCGGCTGAGATCGGCATGGAGCACAACCTCGGCCTGACGTGCGACCCCGTCGGCGGCCTCGTCCAGATCCCGTGCATCGAACGCAACGGTATGGCCGCCGTGAAGGCCGTCACGGCGGCCCGCATGGCCATGCGCGGCGACGGCTCCCACAAGGTGTCCCTCGACAAGGTCATCAAGACCATGAAGGACACGGGCGCCGACATGTCCGTCAAATACAAGGAGACGGCTCGAGGCGGGCTGGCGGTGAACATCATCGAGTGTTGAGAAGGTGGGATCTGACCTGCGCGTTCGTGATTCTCAGCGCTGTCGGGGCCTCCCCTGACCACGCCGCGATCGGGTGACCCCGCGTCATCGGTGAGGGACTTTTGGCGCTGTCAGTTCTGAACGGCGAGGCTAAAGTGTTCTCATGAACGAGCGGCTCACCCTGCTCACCGCTGTGGACCAAGACGTCACGCAGAGTGAGATGCTGCGACTTTGCCTTCATCACGCGGTGGCCGAGCTGGGCGGTCTGGGCGGAATGGTGCATCTGCGAGTTCCGGTTTCCGCGCTGAGGCTTGCGTCGGCGGCCGGGCTGCCACGGGCGCTCACCCGGTCCTGGGAAATGCTTGACGCGGAAGGAACGACGGCCCCGGCCCGAGCTGTACAGCAGGGCTCTGGGCTATGGGTGGCCGCGGAGTCCGCGGGGGATCCGTTGCCCGGTACCGGCGTAGCGGCTGTGCCGATGTTCGGTGGAGACCGCGCGGTCGGCGCACTCAGTGTTCTGACAGGCTCCCTGGGCGAGCCGACCGGGGAGCAGTGGGACTTTCTGCGGGCTGTGGCGGCCTGGGCCGAGGAGCGGATGAGCCAGGCGCCGCCGCCGGCCCCGCCGCCCGAGGAAGGTCGGGGTGTCAGTCGCCTGCGGCAGGCCTTTCGGGAGCTCGAAATCGGCTCCTGGGACTGGAACCTCCTCACCGGCGAGCTGACCTACGACGAGGCGTCCATGGCCCTTTCCGGCACCGAACCGGCCGACTTCGTGCCCCGGATCGAGAGCTGGTTGCAGATCGTCCATCCCGATGACCTGCCCTGGACGCTGGACGCGGCACGGAGAGCGATCCGTGAGCGGGGCGTGTACGACGCCGAGTACCGGATTCGGCGTCCGGACGGTACCAGCGGATGGACGCACGCCCGCGGCAAGTGTGTGCTCGATGACGAGGGCGAGCCCGTTCGGATGGTCGGGCTGTGGTGGGACACCACTGACTACCGTTCCACCCGGGACGCGGTCAGCCGCGCTGTGCATCATATGAGCGACGGCTTCCTCTCGCTCGACGACGACTGGCGGATCGTCTTCGTCAACCTGGAGGCGGAGCGCATTCTCGGCTCCCCCGAACAAGAACTGATCGGACGGATCCTGTGGGAGCTGCCCGCCCTGCGGCACATGCCCGACATGGAGGACTGGTGCCGAAAGGCCTCGATGGAGTCCGCGCCGGCTGGTTTCGACGTCTGGACCCGCGACACCGGTCGCTGCTACCACCTGCGGGTCGTCCCGGTGCCCGACGGGACCACCTGCTATTTCACCGATGTGACCGAGAAGCGGCAGCACGAGGCCGAACGTCAGGCCGCCGAGCGGGCCGACGCCGAGCGGGCCGCCCGTATCGCGGAGCTGACCGGGGCACTCGCCAAGGCAGCTACCTCACAGGACGTGGTGGACGCGGTCGCCCGGCGGGTGCTGCCGCCGTTCGGCGCCACCGGGTTGGTCGTGCTGACCATCGAGGGCGACCGCGCGCACACGGTCGGAGCCGTCGGTTACGCCCCGTCATTCCTTGACCAACTCGAGCACCTCCCGGCCTCGGTACAGTCGCCGTTCACGGATACGCTGCTTTCCGGCGCGCCGCTTTTCATCTCGTCCCCGCGGGAGTACGTGGCACGCTACCCCGAACTGGCCGACAGGCCCGCCGAGTCCCGCAAGAAATCGTGGGCCTTCCTGCCACTGACAGCATCCGGGCGCCCGTTCGGTGCCTGCGTGATCAGTTTCGACGAAGCGCGCCTGCTCACCAGCGAGGAACGCACCCTGCTGGACGCCGTCAGCGGACTCGTCTCCCAAGCCCTGGAACGGGCCCGGCTCTACGACGCCGAGCACACCCGGGCCCAAGAGCTGCAGCGAGGCCTGCTACCACGCGAACTGCCCTCACTGCCCGCGTGCACGGCAGCAGCCCGCTACCTTCCGGCTGGGCAGGGCATGGACGTGGGTGGCGACTGGTACGACATCATCCCGGTCTCCGCCGGACAGGTCGCGCTCGTCATAGGCGACGTGATGGGCCACGGCCTGTCCGAAGCGGCCACCATGGGGCGGCTGCGCACTGCCGTCCATACGCTCGCCGATCTCGAACTGCCCCCCAACGAGATCCTGGCCCACCTCAATGACATCGTCGGCGTGCTGGGTGAAGGCTCGTACGCCACATGCCTGTACGCGCTCTACGACCCCGCCACCTCGCTCTGCTCCTTCGCCCGCGCGGGACATCCGCCGCCGGCCGTGCTTCACCCCGACGGCAACGTGCACTTCCCGGGATCGGCACCGGACCCGCCGCTGGGCGCGGCCGAACCGCCGTTCGAGCTGGTCACCGTGGTGGTTCCAGACGGCAGCCTCCTGGTCCTGTTCACGGACGGCCTGGTCGAGTCGGCCAGCCGGGACATCGACGACGGCATGGCACAGCTCGCCCGGCTGCTGCGCGCCGCCCGTGGCGCCGGCCATGAACTGGACATGGAGCGGCTCTGCGACACACTTACCGCGGGCCTGCTCCCCGCGGAGCAGCAAAACGCCGACGACGCCGCCTTCCTGGTCGCCCGTCTGCGCGCTCTTGCGCCCGACAGCGTGGCCTCCTGGCCGCTTCCCGAGGAACCGCAGGCGGCGGGCGAGGCCCGGAAACATGTCAGGGAGCAGCTCTCCGCCTGGAATCTGGACGACCTGACGATGACCACGGAACTGCTGGCCAGCGAACTGGTCGGCAATGTCGTACGGCACGCCAAGGGCCCGATGCGGCTGCGGCTGCTGTTCACCCATGCTCTGATCTGCGAAGTTTCCGACGGCAGCCTGACCACGCCCCGAATGCGCCGCGCCTCGGAATCGGACGAGGGCGGGCGGGGACTGCAGCTCGTCGCCGCGCTCTCCCAACGCTGGGGTACGCGCTACACGGCGACCGGCAAGTGCATCTGGACCGAGCAGCCGCTGCCCGACGCGGGCGACCCGGCGCTGCCCGGCCAGGCTTTCGGTTGGGAGACCATCGAATCGCTTGCATGAGGTCGCGGGCCCCCACTGCGGCCCGTCCCGGCGCCGGCCGCGGTGCGGGCGCCCCGAGCCCTGTCAACGGATTCGCAGCTAAGCCGCCTTCTCCTCCGAGCTCGGTCTGCAGAACCGGAACCGCCCCCGCCAACCGCAGCCTCCGCGTCCCCGGCGCCACGGCCCGGCGCCCGAGCGGGAACCGGGCCGACCCCGGCCATGGGATCGGCATCGACATGCTCGCCGCTGTCCTGCGCCGCATGACGAGGAGGGCGTCCCCGCGCAATCCCCGAAAGCGCCCTCCTCGTGCTCGGCGCGCTCTGCTCACTTGTCCAGGTGGCCCCAGAACTCGTCGAAGGAGAGGAGCTTGTCGTGGTTGGTGTCCTGGGCGGCGATCACGGCCTCCGCCACGGCTTCGGTGACGTTCCAGTCGCCGCCCTGGGCCAGGGCGGTCTTGAACTCGGCGGCGGTGATGAACCCGTCACCGTCCACGTCGATCCGCTCGAACGCCTTGCGTGCTTCCTCGATGTCCGCCACCGGGTCCGCCCCTTCGTGCTGTATCAAAACCAAAGCCTTACTGACGGAAGTCAGATTAACCGCCCGGCTGAGCAGCCAGCGCGGCGGCCACCCACTCGAATCGGACGAGTTGTTGGCACAGCAGGCGGCGGGCAACGCCCGCAGCGTGCGGGCTTTCCAGGCGGCCGGCTACCGTCGGATCGGGGCGGAGGCACTGCTCGTCGCGCCCTGAGGCGCGGCGCGCGGTCAGCTGTCGCCGACTGCCCGTCACCTCCCGTCGACGCCGCTGCGTCAGCGGAAGATACCCGTGTGTCCGAGCGAGTAGCGGCCCGGCTGCGGGTACACCGCGAGGCCGTGCGGACCACTGCCGACCGGGATGCGGGCGAGCTGGACGCCGGTGCGGGTGTCGATGGCGTACACCTCGGAGTCGTAACGGCCGGAGAGCCAGAGGACCTTGCCGTCGGCGGAGACGCCTCCCATGTCCGGGCTGCCGCCGTCCGGCAGACGCCACTTCTTGGTCAGCTTGTTCTGGGTGAAGTCGAAAACGGAGATGGTGCCCTCGCCGCGGTTGGAGATGTACATCTCGCGAGAATCGCGGCTGATGTACAAGCCGTGGCAGCCCTTGCCGGTGGGCAGGAGCTTCGGCTTGTCGAACTTGTCGCCGTCCAGCACCCACATGCCGTGGGCGATCATGTCGGCGATGTAGAACTTCTTGCCGTCCGGCGAGATCTTCACGTCCTGCGGCATGGCCCCGTCGAAGGGCAGCTTCTGTTGGCCGACGACCTTCATCTTCTCCGTGTCGACCTTGAGAAGCTCGCTGCTGAACTCACAGGAGACGATGAAGTACCGGCCGTCGAGGGAGAAGTCGGCGTGGTTGACGCCGAAGCAGCTGACCGGTTCCGTCCTGAGGCGCTTCATGGTGTGCGGATCGCGAAAGACCAGCTCCCTGTCGAGGGAGGCCATGACGACGGCGTACTTGCCGTTCGGCGTGAAGTAGAGGTTGTACGGGTCGTGGACCTCGGTCGGCTTGCCCGCCTTGCCGGTCTTCGGGCTGATCGGGGTCAGGGTGTGGCCCCGGTTGTTGTTGACCCAGAGCGTCTTCAGATCCCAGGACGGGACGACGTGCTGGGGTTGGACACCGACCGGGATCGTCTCGATGACCTTGTACGTCTTGGGATCGATGACGGACACCGTGTTGGAATCGGTGTTGGGGACGTAGACGCGGGACGGGAAGTCCTTGACCACCGGGGAGAGCTTGTCGGGGCGGTTGGCGGCGTAGACGTCGGTTCTGTCGAGGACGGGCGGCATGCCGGGCAGGCCCTGGATCTCTGGCTCGGATGGCTCGGCCGGCCGGATGGGTTCGGCGGGCTCGGCGGGCTCGACCGCGCCGAGAGTCTCCTTCGTCCGCGGCTTGGACTCGGTGCCGCAGCCGACGAGGGCGACGACGAGTACGGCGCCCGCGATCAGGACGCGCTGGGTGAGGTTCCGATGCATCAGCTCAGCAACTCCGTGGTGGTCACCGCGCGCAGGCCGCGGCGATCGAGTTCTTCCAGGACGGCGGGGAGCGCGGCGACCGTGTCCGCGTACCCGAGGTGCAGGCTCACCACCGAGCCGCCCTGGATCTGGGAGATGATCCCGCGGGTGACGGCCGGGGCGCCCGGCGAGGTGTAGTCGAGCGGGTCGACGTCGTACGAGAGGACGTGCGGGTAGCCCGCGCGGCGGGCCAGGCGTTCGACGAGCGGGGAGGCCCGCGCGGCGCGCGAGGGTCTGAACCACGTGCCGATCGAGCCGGTGAGCCGGCGCAGCCGCTCGGCGCACCGGCTGATCTCGGCGTACGCCTCGGCCTTGGGCAGCGCGTTGATATCCAGGTGGCGTTGGGTGTGGTTGCCGAGGTCGTGCCCCCCGTCGAGGATCCGGCGGGCCAGTTCCGGGTGCGCGTCGAGCCAGGCGCCGACGGCGAGAACCGTGACGTGTGCGCCGCCCTTCTCCGCCTCGTCGAGCAGTGCGCGGGCGATGGCGGGGGCGCCCTGCCCATGGAAGGTGAGCGCGACGCGGGGGCGGTCGCGGGGGCCGTGCTCGATCTGGACGGGCCGGCGCGGGAAGGCACGGGGAGTGGGCGCCTGCGCGGGTGTACGGGGATGCGTGGCAGCCGGGCGC
>CAMLJW010000330.1 GCA_946480485.1 uncultured Streptomyces sp.
GGCTCTGGAAGGACTGCCCCGAACTCGAACTGCCCGCCGACGCCAAGGCCACCCGCGGCAGGGCGGCGGAACACGCCAGACTCCAGGACGCGGAGGGCGCCGCAGAACGGGGCGGTGAGCTGCGTTGAGCGGTGGGGCGGGGGCGGATGGCAGGCCGCTGTCCGAGGCCGGGAAGAAGGCAGGTCGGGGGCGCAGGCTCATCCTGTGGCGCCACGGGCAGACCTCCTGGAACGTGGCGCGCCGCTTCCAGGGCACCACGGACGTCGAGCTCAGCGAGGCCGGCCTCCGGCAGGCCCGCCGCGCCGCCCGGTTGCTCGCCTCCCTAAGGCCCGACGCGATCGTCGCCTCGGATTTGAAGCGGGCCGCCGACACCGCGGGCGAACTGGCCACGCTAACGGCCCTCGACGTGACGCACGACGAGGGCCTGCGCGAGACGTACGCGGGCGTCTGGCAGGGGCTGACGCACGAGGAGATCATCGCGCAGTACGGCGACGAGTACGCGGCGTGGAAGCGCGGTGAACCGGTGCGCAGGGGCGGCGGCGAACTGGAGACCGAGGTCGCCGAGCGTGCCGCCCCCGTGGTGCTCCGGCACGCCGAGAAGCTCCCCGACGAGGGCACTCTCGTCGTGGTCAGCCATGGCGGCACGATCCGCACCACCATCGGCCGCCTCCTCAGCCTCGAGGCCCAGCACTGGGAAAGCCTTGGTGGGCTCTCCAACTGCTGCTGGTCCGTCCTGGGCGAGGGCGCCCGCGGCTGGCGCCTGCTGGAACACAACGCGGGCACCCTGCCCGAGCCGGTACTGGGCGACGACGACTAGGTGACTAGGGCCCCTGGGGCGACCAGGGCCTGTCGGGTTTCCTGCTCCCGAGAGGCCCTGGTGCCTGTCGGGGCACCAGCCCGCCCGGATTTCACTTTCCGGCTGGTCGCAGGCTAAAGTTCCTCTTGTTCATCCCGCTCGGGCGGGGAGGACGCGAGGGGCTATAGCTCAGTTGGTAGAGCGCCTGCATGGCATGCAGGAGGTCAGGAGTTCAATTCTCCTTAGCTCCACAGAAGCAGAAGTGCGAGCGAGTAAGGATCCCGTTCCCGCCAGTGGAGTGGGATTCCTCGTTTGGCGGTCAAAGGTCCTACAGACGGGTCGTCCGCTCGCTCGTCCCCTCGTGGGAAAGCAAGAGGACAGCAGTCCCGCTCCGGCAGCGTGAACAGCGCCCCAGGGCCGGGTCCGCGGTGGACCGGTTTTCCGCTCGACACGGTGGCGGTCGACCGCCACCGACCCGAGGACGCGGCGGATGCCGGCGGACTGCTCGTGACGGTCACCCAACTCGGCCGGCTCATCGGCTTCGCGGCTTTTGGCACACTCTTCCTGAACCGGCTTGAGTCATGTGGGGCCCCGGGGGCGTATACCTCTTCGGACGCCCTCCTCGTGTGCGTGCTCGTGCTGGCTACGACGGCCGCCACGGGCACCGTGTCCGGACCGGTACGAAGGCGTCGCTGACCGTATCGGTCCGGCCATGGCAGAATCAATTGGTCGGAAGGGGGCGCGGCCCGACGGGAGGGAGTGGCGATGCCTGCGAGCATCCTCGGGGAGGTCGACGACCTCCTCGAAGCGGACCTGATACGTGACGGGATCACCCGCCTCGACTGCCCTTCCTGTGGATCGGCCCATATCGCCCAAGTCCTCGGCGACAACGGGGGAATCTCTTACGTGTGCACGGCCTGCGGCCACAGCTGGAGCTGATCGATGGGTGCGCACAGGCGAAAGTGCGATTGGTGCGGCAGCGGCACGCCGATCGTCCGCGATATGGAACCGGTCAACCACGACTACCAGTACTGGTGCGAGGAATGCGCGCGGGCGCTGATCATAAAAGGCGACCCGATCGAGACGTACCGCGAGCTGGAGGGCGAGCCGATCTACGGCCGGCTCCTCGACGAGCACTGCACGCTCAAGCGCTTCTACTCGTTCGCCACGGCCTGACCGGGGCGGGCAACGTCAACTCGATGCCGCTGCACTGCGGTTCCAACCGTGCGGGCAAGCGGTATCCGGCTTGCCCGCATTGCCTGCGTCGCCCCTCTTGTCGGTGCGCACCGTAAACGATTTGGTGGTGCGCCGGGAGGACCGTGTAATGTTGGCGTCGCCGCCGGGGGAACCGGGCGGGAACACCGCGAGGGGCTATAGCTCAGTTGGTAGAGCGCCTGCATGGCATGCAGGAGGTCAGGAGTTCAATTCTCCTTAGCTCCACACCAGATGACGGCGGGCCATCCGATCAGGATGGCCCGCCGCCTTTCGTTTTCCTCGTGTACGGCCGGGCTTGGGCAGCGGCCCGGGGGTTTGCCGGGCCCGCCGTGGCAGGTGTCAGCGGCCGCTGCCGAGAGCACGACGGCCGCGCCCCTGCGACAGGACGGGCAGCTTGTTGCGGGCCGGTGCCGTCGTGTCCTCCTCGATGCGCAGGGCGAGCGCCGGGCAGCGACGTACGGCGCGCTTGGCCTCGGCTTCCGCGTAGCGGGGCACCTGTGCCTGCGCGACGGTCGGGAAGCCGTCGGCGCCCAGTTGGAAGACCTGCGGGAGGATGTCGGCGCACAGCCCGTGCCCCCGGCACAGCGTCCAGTCGACGTGGATCTTCTGCCGACTGGGACCCGCCTCCCGCTTTCCTTGGCCGCCCAGGCCACCGGAGGAGACCGGACCATCCTCGAAGAGCGGCAGCACGCCCTCCACGGGCCTGCCGCAGCCGTTGCCGAGGACGTGCGCCGCCAGGTCGTCCGTGAAGGCCTTGACGGTCGATTCCAGGAACATCGCGGAGCCGTCCGGGTGGGAACACGCACCGCGGCGCTTCACGGCCCGGGCGACCTGCTTCAGCGCTTCCAGGGCGGCCGGTCCGCCGCCGTTGAGGATGTCTTCCATGCCCCGTGCCGCGGCGGGCAGACCGAGATAGCAGGGACCGCACTGTCCCGCGCTCTCCTCGGCCAGCCACTGCGCCACCCGCAGCGACTCACCCAGCGGGCAGGTCTCCTGGCTGATCGGGAGGATCGCGCCGGCGCCGAGCGAACCGCCCACCGTGTCCAGGGAGTTGCGCGAGAGGATCGCCTCGTTGACCGTGGCCGCGTCGATCCACTTGCCGTGGTAGCCGCCGGTCAGCACACCCTGCGGGACCGGCGGGGCGCCGGCGAGTTGGAGCACGTACTGCAGTGGCACACCGGTCGGCAGCTCGATCACCATGGGTTGGGCGACCGCGCCGGAGACGGTGAGCATGATGGTGCCGGGCTCGTCGTACAGGCCGGTGTTCCCGTAGCGCTCGGAGCCGATCCGCGCGGCGATCGCCAGCTGGGCGAACGTCTCGGCGTTGGACAGCAACGTGGGGGCGCCCCCGACCCCGCTCTGCGACGCGCTGATCTTGCGGCCGGGTGGGATCGCCGGACCGCCGTCGATGGAGCGGATCAGCGAGGCGGCCGCTCCCGACACCATCCGTACCGGATTGCGCTGCACGCGCGCGCGGAAGACCGATCCGCGCCGGTTGCTCAGGCCGCGCTCGGCGAGCGCGGCCTCCATGGAGTTCTGGGTGGAGTCGCGGGTCACGCCGACCACCAGGGTGCGGGCACCGAGAGCCTCAGCGACCAGCAGGGCGCCGTCCAGGATGAGGTGCGGAGCACGGTTGATCAGCACCGTGTCCTTGCGGCAGGCCGGCTCGTCCTCACTGCCGTTGACGACGACCACGGGCCGGACGCCCCGGCTGATCGCCGACTCGGCGACGGACCGCAGCTTCTTGTGGAAGGGGAAGCCTGCGCCGCCGCGGCCCTTCAGGGATATGCGCTCGGCCAGCTGCGCGAGCTGTTCCCCGCCCATCGGCTCGAGTGGTCCATGCACCTTCAGGTGCATGTCGATATCGAGCCTTTCGACCAGGTCGAAACCCGAGGTGAGCTGAGGAAGCCCGATCACTCGGACCTCGGGGACATCGGGCAGGGCAGCGTTCACGAAATGCCTCCGGAAGGCGCGTTCCAGGTTTCGCCGGAGCTGGGTGACTCGAAAGCACCGGGCAGCGTTTCGGTGGCCGGACCGCTGTCGTACGTGTCGCTCGGGTAGTACGTACCGAGAGGGTCGATCGTCTCACCGGTGTCGTACAAACCATTCGATCCGTACGAGGGGGTGGCGGGAGTCCCGTACGGCATGCCGTTGGTCGACGTAGCGTAGACGGGGTTGTACGTGGTCGGCGGCTCGGCGGGACGCGGCGGGGCCTCGTACAGCGGCGGGAACGGGGCCGGCCAGCGGGCCGAGGTGTCGCCGTCGACGGGCGGCGTCGAATCCGTGGGCTGCGTGTAGAGGGGCTGCGCCAGGGGGTCCGCCGCGCTGCGGGCGCTGGATACCGCCCGGTAGGCGGCCGCGAAGCCGCCGGTGTCCGTGAGGGCGGAGCGCTGCTTGGCGCCGTACAGCGGCGAGGACGGGGACAGTGTCTGCCGCTGGGGCTCGCGCGGCTTCGGGATGCCCGGCCGAGGGTCGGCGCCCCGCATCGGGGAGGCCGCCGTGGCACGGCGTGCCCTGGGCTCCTCGCGAAGCCCCCGGTCGCGGCTCTGGACCGTGCTCTGAATCCGGCGGGCGACCTTGTGCCTGAACGGCTGTGGAGCCGCGCGCAGGACCAGCGCCCCGCCGACCGCCACCAGGCTCATGTAGTAGAGGACCATGATGAACGGCTTCGCCTCACGCCCGTCGAGGAGGCCGTGGAGCAGTGCCACGCACCAGGCCGGGTAGGCGAGCATGTGCATGGCTCGCCAGCGGGCCGCTACGGGTGCCGGGGACGCGAAGCGATTGCGCAATACGCCGGTGATGGCCACGAAGATCAAGAGATGGCTGGCCAGGGTGCCGAGGCCGATGAGGACGGCCCTGCCCCCGAAAGCCTCCTCGTTCGTGGCAAGGAGCCCGAAGGGGATCACCGCGGCGATCCACGTGGTGTGCTCCAGCGCCAGCTTGGTTCCGATGTGCATGAGGAGGAAGACGATCGAGGCGGCTGCGGCCGTCCGGTGCACCGCCTGCGCCAGGAGCCGCTGGCGTGCGTCGAGGAGGATCCGGTCCTGGGCGACGAGCCCCCAGACCACCGAGACGCTGAGACAGACGAGAGACAGGACACCGACACCGAAGTCGAGGAACTCAACAATCCAGTCATCCATTGTGCTGTCGTACGTCGTCACGACATACCTCCCAACACCGCGACGAAAGGTATGAGCGACATCGCGGCCACGGTGCTTCCACCGCGGACCGAGCAGCCCGGTCGGGGAACCGAGCTGTTACTGCGCTGAGGCTTCATAGGGGGTGTCTCCCAAACAGTTCGGGGAAGCGGTCCCGCTGTCGCACTCTAGGTCGTGAAACATACGGAGGGGCACGGCGATTGAGTCATTACGTTGTTGACAAAGGACAATTGGCGGTTGTGATGCCCCTTAGAGGCCCTTACGCGAAGTAACTTTGACCTTTGTTCAGCTTCTGGATACCGCGACACGGGTGCGGCAGCGGTGAAGCGCGCCCTCGAAAGCTCGTCGCGGCCCGATCGGCGGCTGCGGTATCCTGGCGCCATGCGTGCCGTACGCCTTCTGCTTAGCGAGCCGCGCTGATCAGTACCGGACAGCGAAGAATCCGTGGCCGGAGTCAGCGCGGCGACCCCTCCTGTGTGAGGGGCTTTTTCATTTCCTGACCGCTGGCAGAGACGATCGATGGAGCTTTGAGGATCATGAGCGAGACGAACCCCGCTGCCGCCTCCGAGGCGGTGGCGCCGCACCGCTACACGGCCGCCATGGCCGACGAGATCGAGGCGCGCTGGCAGGACTTCTGGGAGGCCCACGGCACCTATGAGGCGCCCAACCCGAGGGGCGACCTGGCCGGTGACCCGGCGCTGGCCGCCAAGCCCAAGAAGTTCGTCATGGACATGTTCCCCTACCCCTCCGGTGCGGGCCTGCATGTCGGCCACCCTCTGGGGTACATCGCCACCGATGTATTCGCCCGGTACCAGCGCATGACCGGCCACAACGTCCTGCACACCCTGGGCTTCGACGCCTTCGGC
>CAMLJW010000331.1 GCA_946480485.1 uncultured Streptomyces sp.
CCCGTCGGCCTGGGTCAGCGCCACGACGAGCGGCTGCTGCCAGTCGGTCATGAACCCGGGGTGCACGTCGGTCTCGAGCACGAGCGAGTTGAGCGTGCCGCCGGGGTGCCAGAACCGGATGCCCTCGTCGTCGATCTGGAAAGCGCCGCCCACCTTCCGGTAGGTGTTCAGGAACGTCATCATCGAGCGCTGCTGGGCGCCGCGGACGTAGATGTTTCCTTCGGTCGCCAGGGCCGCGGAAGCCCAGGAGGCGGCTTCCAGACGATCCGGGAGGGCGGCGTGGGTGTAGCCGCCGAGCTTGTCCACGCCCGTGACGCGGATGGTGCGATCGGTGTCCATCGCGATGATCGCGCCCATTTTCTGCAGGACGCAGATCAGGTCCTCGATCTCCGGCTCGACGGCGGCGTTCGACAGCTCGGTCACGCCCTCCGCCAGGACCGCCGTCAGCAGCACCTGCTCGGTCGCGCCCACGGACGGGTACGGCAGCCGGATCTTGGTACCGCGCAGCCGCTGCGCAGCCTCCAGGTACTGGCCGTCCGCCCGCTTCTCGATCTTCGCGCCGAACTGCCGCAGCACCTCGAAGTGGAAGTCGATCGGCCGGCCGCCGATGTCGCAGCCGCCGAGCCCCGGGATGAACGCGTGGCCGAGACGATGCAGCAGGGGGCCGCAGAACAGGATCGGAATGCGAGAGGAACCCGCGTGCGCGTCGATGTCCGCGACGTTCGCGCTCTCCACGTGCGACGGGTCGAGGACCAGCTCGCCCGGCTCCTCTCCAGGACGGACCGTCACTCCGTGCAGCTGCAGCAGCCCGCGTACGACCCGTACGTCACGGATGTCGGGGACGTTGCGCAGCCGGCTCGGAGCGCTGCCGAGCAGCGCGGCGACCATGGCCTTCGGTACGAGGTTCTTCGCACCGCGGACACGGATCTCACCCTCCAGCGGGGTTCCGCCGTGGACAAGGAGTACGTCGTCTGAGCCGTTGACGGTCATGTATCTCGCGTTCCGATGAGTTGGACAGGGCCGAAGCAGCAAGGGTAATGGCCGCCCACCCCCCTTCTGGTAGCCCGAGTACGGTCAAGCTCCGTCATAGCTTCGCCACAACACGGAGCGTTTCCTATGGGACACACCGGGTTACGGGATGGGGGTGTGCTCCACCGGTGCTCCTGCACACCGCCCGTCTCCCACCACCACCCTCGACGAGGGCTTACCAGGCCACCTCTCTGATCGAACGGCTGCATTCACGCCCGTACCCGGATTGCCTCCCCGCACGCGGTGAAGATGCGGGATCATGTCTGGCATGACCGAGGTGTCCTCGCTCACAGGGCGGCTGCTCGTGGCCACTCCCGCCCTGGCGGACGCGAACTTCGACCGCGCTGTGGTGCTGCTCCTCGACCACGACGAGGAGGGCTCCTTGGGCGTCGTCCTCAACCGCCCCACGCCGGTGGACGTCGGTGACATCCTCGAGGGCTGGGCGGACCTCGCCGGCGAGCCCGGCGTCGTCTTCCAGGGAGGCCCCGTCTCGCTCGACTCGGCGCTCGGCGTCGCTGTCATCCCCGGCGGCTCGTCCGGCGAGCGGGCTCCGCTGGGCTGGCGCCGCGTACACGGCGCGATCGGCCTCGTGGACCTGGAGGCCCCGCCGGAGCTGCTGGCCTCCGCCCTCGGCTCGCTACGGATCTTCGCGGGGTACGCGGGCTGGGGGCCGGGGCAACTGGAGGACGAACTCGTCGAGGGCGCCTGGTACGTCGTGGAGTCCGAGCCCGGCGACGTCTCCTCCCCGTCCCCGGAAGGCTTGTGGCGCGAGGTGCTCCGCCGTCAGCGCAGTGACCTGGCGATGGTGGCGACGTATCCGGACGATCCGTCGCTGAACTGATATGCGTCTCCGGACTTGTCTGTGGGCCACCGACGTCAACCCGCGTGCTCTGTCCTGCGCCCGCGAACATGTCTGTCGGGCCGCACTTCGCCTGGCGCATCGGCGTCGTGGGCCCCGCCCTGTTTCCCGTTTCCCGAAGGCCGGGCCGACCTCGTCGTCTGCAACCCGCCCTGGATTCCCGCCCGGCCGACCTCCGCTGTCGAGCAGGGCGTCCACGACGCGGACCGTGGCCCATGCCGCGGAGGTCACCTCGCTGTGGCGCCTGGGGGCCCCGGTCCAGGCCGGTGACGCCCGTCGCGCAGGCCCGTCGCTGTAACGACGAGCGATTGATTACCCTTGGCTCCCATGAGCACTCTTGAGCCCGAGCGCGGGACTGGTACGGGGACCCTGGTCGAGCCGACGCCGCAGACCTCGCACGGCGACGGCGACCATGAGCGCTTCGCCCACTATGTCCAGAAGGACAAGATCATGGCTAGCGCGCTGGACGGCACGCCTGTCGTCGCGCTCTGCGGCAAGGTGTGGGTTCCGGGACGCGATCCGAAGAAGTATCCCGTGTGCCCCATGTGCAAGGAGATCTACGAGTCCATGGGCTCCGGCGGCGACAAGGGCAAGGGCGGCGGCGACAGGTAACGCCCGGTCGCGGCAGTGCCCGTCGCTCTTCTGCGCCGTGCTGGGCGCAGTGCTCGGCGCGGTGCATCGAGTGGGGCTGCTTCCGTACGGCGCTCGGGCCGTCAGAAGGAGCGTGGCCCGCGGCGTCCCCGGTGAGGGGCGCCGCGGTTTGTCGTGCCTGGGGGCCGGGCGGGGCGGGTGGAGCGGGCTGGCTCTGTGTCGAACAGGGCTCTTCCAGCGGCCTCGGCGGGTTCTGCGCGTTCTGCGGGTTCTAGGGATTCTTCCGGTTCTCCGGTCTCCTCGGTTTCTACATCCAGGCCGGCCACGACGTCGTCATGTGCCCCGAACAGCAGGTGTACGCGGACACCGCCGGCACGGTGGCGCGAACGAGCCTGTGCCCATCGGCTACGCCTCCTCTGGAGGGCGTCCACCGTTTTGAGCCCGTACCCTTCCAACTGACCCCCTGTCAGGCCCAGCCCGCGCCCCGCCGCCTCGCCGGGGTCGCGTGGAGCTCGCTACCGCCCCCGCGGAACGCGACTTCGCCGTTTCGAGCGGCGGATGGCCGCCCACTACAGGCGACTTGACGCCCTTGGAGTGGCCCTGTCGCCCGCCGACGGGACCCTTTCCGTGGCAGCGGAGACCCGCGGTACTCGGACGCCCGATCGACGGGGCGCCCCCAAACGTGTGAGCCGACTCCCAAGGGGTGTTCCGCGAACCGGCCGCCCTGCGACGGTGACCTCGTCAGGCGAAAGGCACCCAAGAATGAACGAGGAGTGCCAATTCGCGCTGATCGGGGATGTCATGCGAAATCAGAGCATCTCGCTGATGTGGGGTACGAATGCCTCCTAGCGGACCCTCGCATCGTGGAGCGGGGAAGATGTGCCAGAGTTGCCCCGTCCGCCCTGTCAGCACGTACCGTACGGCAACACAGGTGGGACCAGGTGGGGCAGCGGGAAGGGGCAGCCGGTTTGACCACGCAGGCACCGCAGGCGGCGCAGGCCGTGATGCTGCCCGCCTCGCTGGACGAGGCGGTGGCGGCTCTCGCCGCCATGCCGGCCGCCGTTCCCGTGGCCGGCGGCACCGACCTCATGACCGCTGTCAACTCCGGGCAGTTGCGGCCCACCGCGCTCGTCGGCCTCGGCCGGATCAGCGAGATCCGCGGGTGGCAGTACCAGGACGGCCATGCGCTGCTCGGCGCGGGCCTCACACACGCCCGTATGGGGCGCCCCGACTTCGCGGCACTCATCCCCGCCCTGGCGGCCGCCGCCAGGGCCGCGGGCCCCCCGCAGATCCGCAACGCGGGTACTCTGGGCGGCAGCATCGCGTCGGCCACACCCATGGGCGACGCGCTTCCGGTGCTCGCCGCCCTGGAGGCGACGATCATCATCGCGGGCCCGGGCGGCGCCCGCCGTGAGATCCCCGTCTCGCACCTGCTCGCAGGCATGGAGATGCTGCGCGGCGGCGAACTCATCGGCTATGTGCGCGTGCCGCTGCTGCACGCTCCGCAGGTCTTCCTGAAGGCAACCGGACGGACCGGCCCGGGGCGGGCGATCGCGTCCGTGGCGCTGGTCCTCGACCCCGCCCGGCGCGGAGTGCGGTGCGCGGTGGGCGCCATAGCTCCGATGCCGCTGCGGCCGCTGGAGGCCGAGCAGTGGGTCGCCTCGCTGATCGACTGGGACAACAACCGCGCGATCGTTCCGGAGGCGCGGGACGCCTTCGGGGAGTACGTCGCCGCGGCCTGCGTCCCCGACCCCGTTTCCGCCGAGGACGGCTCCGTACAGCCGCTGCCGCCCGCCGTACTGCACCTGCGGCGCACCGTCGCCGCACTGGCCCGACGAGCACTGGGGAGGGCGCTGTCGTGACCGACGACCGGCACGGGGAGGGCACGCCTCAGGCGGGCAGCCGCTGGGATCCGCTGCCCCAGGGCGACTACGACGACGGCGCCACCGCCTTCGTCGAGCTCCCCGAAGGGGGCATCGACGCGCTCCTGGCCAACTCCCCGCTGGCCGCCCCCGGCCACGGCTATGTGCCGCCGCACATCACAGCCGACGCCGGGCAGCCGCAGGAGGTGCGGTGGCCGGACCCGAACGCGCTGCGAGGAGAGCCCCAGCAGTACGCTCACGACGGTTTCACGTACAACCCGGGGACCACCGGCCAGTGGACCTTCGAGGAACCCGCCCGGGAGGACTCGGGTGCGCCCGGCCATGATGTGACCGGACAGTGGTCCATTCCCGTCGCCGGCGGTGATCTGCCCGACGAGTCCGGCGAGTTCACGACGTCGTCCCTGGTCGAACAGTGGGGCGGTACCCCTCCGGCCACGCTGCCGGGCGGGGCGATCGCGCCGTGGGCCCAGGAGTCCTGGGCCCGGCCGGCCGCGGAACAGCCTGCTCCACAGCAGCCCTTGCCACAGCGACCCGCCGCGGAACGGCCCGCCCCAGAGCAGCCGGCCGCGGAACCGACGACACCCTCCGACGAGGCCGCTCCTCACCTCGAGAGCCCGGCGGCGGGCCGTACCGTGCACGACCCCGCCGAGATGATCGCGGTCTCCGGAGAGCAGGCCGACGAAATCGCCGTCTCCGTAGAGCATGTCTCCGCGGAGCGTGCCCCCGCCGAACGCGAAGAGCCGGTGCAGGCCCAGGTCGGACACGGCGCCGAGGAGCCCGCGGACGACCCGGCCGCCGGTCCCGAAGCCTCCTTTCCGGACGAGTCCGCGAAAGCCCCCGAAGACGCCGCCGAGGAGCCCGCGGCCGAGGACATCCAGGGGGCGCCCCCGCACGAAGAGCACCCCCTGGCCTCGTACGTCCTGCGGGTGAACGGTGCCGACCGGCCCGTGACGGACGCCTGGATCGGTGAATCGCTGCTCTACGTACTGCGTGAGCGGCTCGGACTCGCGGGCGCCAAGGACGGCTGCTCGCAGGGCGAGTGCGGGGCCTGCAACGTGCAGGTGGACGGGCGGTTGGTGGCGTCCTGCCTGGTGCCCGCCGTGACCACCGCAGGGAGCGAGGTGCGCACGGTGGAGGGGCTCGCCGCCGACGGCCGCCCCTCGGACGTGCAGCGGGCGCTCGCCAGGTGCGGCGCCGTGCAGTGCGGGTTCTGCGTACCGGGCATGGCGATGACCGTGCACGACCTCCTCGAGGGCAACCCGGCACCGACGGAGCTGGAGACCCGCAAGGCGCTGTGCGGCAACCTGTGCCGCTGCTCCGGCTACCGGGGCGTCCTGGACGCCGTACGCGAAGTCGTCGCCGAGCGCGAGGCGCACCGCGCCTCCGCCGACTCCGCCCGGGACGCCGAGGAGGCCCGTATCCCGCGCCAGGCGGGCCCAGGCGCGGGGAGCGTCCACCCATCCGCGTACGAGTCCTCAGAGCCGCGTGAGCAGCCCTACGGCGAGGACGGAGGCCAGGCGTGAGCAACGAAACCGCCACCGTGACCACCGCGGAGGCCGCTCCCGGTCCGGACCCGCTGCAGCACGGCCTCGGCGCGTCCCTGCCGTCCGCGGAGGCCCGCGCCAAGACGGAGGGCACGTTCCCGTACGCGGCGGACCTGTGGGCCGAGG
>CAMLJW010000332.1 GCA_946480485.1 uncultured Streptomyces sp.
ATCGGGAGAACGTGACGCTCGCCCAGATCTCCAAGGACACCCAGCACGCGGTACTCGCCGCCGAGGACCGGGACTTCTACACCGAGTCCGCCGTCGATCCCAAGGCGATGATCCGCGCCGGGTGGAACACCGTCACCGGCAAGGGCAAGCAGTCCGGCTCCACGATCACCCAGCAGTACGTCAAGAACTACTACCTGGCGCAGGAACAGACGGTCACCCGGAAGGTCAAGGAGTTCTTCATCTCCGTCAAACTCGACCGCGAGGTGAGCAAGAACCACATCCTCGAGGGCTATCTGAACACCAGCTACTTCGGCCGCAACGCCTACGGCGTCCAGGCCGCCGCCCAGGCCTACTACGGCGTCCACGCCGAGGACCTGACGACCGCCCAGGGCGCGTACCTCGCGGCGCTGCTCAACGCCCCGAGCGAGTATGACGTGATCGCGCGTCCCGAGAACAGGTCCGCGTCCATGGCCCGCTGGAACTACGTACTCGACGGCATGGTCAAGGAGAACTGGCTGAGCCCGTGGGAGCGGGCCGGACTCAGGTTCCCCACACCCAAGGAGGTCAAGGGCGCGCCCGGCATGTCCGGGCAACGCGGCTATCTCGTACAGGCCGTCAAGGACTACCTGACCGGCAACGAGATCATCCACGAGGACACCCTCGCCACCGGCGGGTTCCGCATCACCACAACGATCCAGAAGGAGAAGCAGGACGCCTTCGTCGAGGCCGTCGACGACCAGGTGATGGACCAACTCGACAAGAAGAACCGCACGATCGACCGGAACGTGCGGGCGGGCGGCGTGTCCATCGACCCGGCCACCGGCGACGTCGTCGCGATGTACGGCGGCATCGACTACACCAAGCAGTACGTGAACAACGCCACGCGCCGCGACTACCAGGTCGGCTCCACCTTCAAACCCTTCGTGTTCACCTCCGCCGTGGAGAACGGCTCGACCACCTGGGACGGCCGCCTCATCACCCCGAACACCCTCTACGACGGCACGAACAAACGCCCCGTGGAGGGCTGGGACGGCGGCACGTACGCGCCCGAGAACGAGGACCACCTCTCCTACGGCCCGATCAGCGTCCGCACCGCCACGGACCAGTCCGTGAACTCGGTATACGCGCAGATGGCGGTGGACGTCGGCACCGGGAACGTCAGGCAGACGGCTCTGAACCTGGGCATCCCGTCCACGACCCCCGACCTGACCGCCTCCCCCTCGATCGCGCTCGGGCCGGCCACCGCCAGCGTCCTCGACATGGCGCAGGCGTACGCGACGCTCGCGAACCACGGCAGGCACGGCAGGTACACGCTTGTCTCGGAGATCAGCAAGGAAGGCACACAGGGCGCCGTCGAACTGCCCTCGCGGGACACCGACGTCAGGCAGGCCGTCAGCCGCGAGGCCGCCGACACCACGACGTCGGTCCTGCAGAGCGTCGTCGACGGCGGCACCGGCACCGCCGCGCAGGCCGCGGGCCGCCCCGCGGCGGGCAAGACGGGCACCGCGGAGGACGACCAGGCAGCCTGGTTCGCCGGCTACACACCGAACCTCGCCACCGTCGTCGCCATCATGGGCCAGGACCCGGACACGGGCGCCCACACCCCGCTGTACGAAGCGCTCGGCCAGCCCCGCATCAACGGCGGCGGCTACCCGGCACAGATCTGGGCCCAGTACACCAGGGCCGCCCTTGAGGGCGTCGAGGTCCAGGACTTCGACCTGGAGATCCAGGAGGGCGCCGATCTACCCGAGGTACCGGAGTTCTGGCCGACCGAGCCCTCAGACGAGCCGCCGGCCGTGGACGGCCCGGACGACGGCACGACCACCGACGGCACGACCACCGGGACGATCACCGGCGGCGAGGGAATCCCGGGACCGGCCCCGGGGCAGACCGATGGCGGGACCACGGCCGACGGCGGCACGACCGGGGGTACGACCGACGGGGGTACCACCGACAGGGGCACGACCGACGGAGCTACCTCGACCACAGGCGGCGACACCACATCCACGGGCGGCGACACGACGGGCGGCGGAACCATGGGCACGATCGAGGGGGCCGCCCCCCAGGGGCTGCGGCCGTGAGGACCAGACCCCTCCCCCTCCCCCTCTGACGTCCGTCCTACAGATACAGGCCCGTCGAGTCCTCGGAGCCCTCGAACCGGTCCGCCGCCACGGCGTGCAGGTCACGCTCGCGCATGAGCACGTACGGGACTCCCCGGACCTCCACCTCGGCGCGGTCCTCCGGGTCGTACAGGACGCGGTCGCCCGGTTCCACGGTGCGTACGTTCTGCCCGACCGCGACGACCTCGGCCCACGCGAGGCGCCGGCCGACGGCCGCCGTCGCGGGGATCAGGATGCCGCCGCCGGAGCGGCGCTCGCCCTCGGCCGTGTCCTGACGCACGAGAACGCGGTCGTGCAGCATCCGGATGGGCAGCTTGTCGTGTCGGGGGTTCTCACTCACGCCCTTGAACCTACCTGGCTTTGCCCGGAACGCACGCGGGTGGGGTCGGTCAAGGTGGGATCGACCCGGGGTCAGCCCCTGTGGCGCCGGGAGCCCAGGGTGAGCAGACCGACGAGCCCGACCGCGACGAGGGCCACGGGCACGATGCGCTCGAGCCGCGGCGCGCCGTCCTCGGTCACCAGTTGCCCCTTCACATCGCTGACCGCACGATTCACGCCGACGTAGGCGCGGCCGAGCGTGTGGTCGATGTTGGAGACGACCTTGGCCTTCGCGTCGCCGACGATCGTCTTCGGGTGCACCCGCACGCCGATCTCGTCAAGTGTCTCGGCGAGAGTCTCGCGACGGCGCTTGATGTCCGCCTCGATCTGCGCCGGAGTCCTGATGTCCGGCGTGCTCGACGTATCCGACACCGCGCTGCCTCCGTGGTCGTGGTCGTGGTCGTGACCCTGATCATGACCGTGATCGTTGTGGTCCGGTCGTCACGGTCACGGTCGTTGTGGTCGCTTTCTCTGGTCGACAGTCTGTCAGCTCGGCCCGCGGCCCACCGCCCGGCACCCCCATTACGCTCGGGTCCGTACCCACAACCCCGCAAGGAGACCGAACCGAGATGAGCGAGCGACTCCAGCCCGGCGACACCGCCCCCGCCTTCACCCTGCCCGACGCCGACGGCAACGAGGTCTCCCTGGCCGAGCACAAGGGCCGCAGGGTCATCGTCTACTTCTACCCGGCCGCCCTGACCCCCGGCTGCACCAAGCAGGCCTGCGACTTCACGGACAACCTCGACCGCCTGGCGGGCGCCGGCTACGAGGTCATCGGGGTCTCCCCCGACAAGCCGGAAAAACTCGCCAAGTTCCGCGAGAAGGAGTCCCTCAGGGTCACCTTGCTCGGGGACCCCGACAAGACCGTCCTGGAGTCGTACGGCGCCTTCGGCGAGAAGAAGCTCTACGGCAAGACGGTCGTCGGCGTCATCCGCTCCACGGTGATCGTGGACGAGGAGGGCAAGGTCGAGCGAGCGCTGTACAACGTGAAGGCGACGGGCCATGTCGCCAAGATCATCAAGGATCTGGGGATCTGAGTCCTGGCGCCCTCCTTCCTGACGCCTACCGACTGATCCAGTACGGGCCGTTCCACATTCCGGGCGTGACTGTCCGATTAGCGGCTCATTGCTCCGTACGAGGTCGCGAACACGTGGCTGGGACGGAGGGAATTTTTGGGAGTCAGCCCGTACACCAAGGAACGTCTGGAGGAGGCTGCCAGGGCGTCGCGGACACTGTCGGAGGCGTTGGAGAGGTTGGGGGTGGATCCCGAAGAGTTCGACGCGGCGGTATCTACTCGACCGCATGCGGAAGCTGGGCGTCGACACAGGAAACCCCTGCTCGCCGCGAGCCGCCTGCCCGGTAGCATGGCAGGCGGCTAGCGGCGGTGGCGCAACGGCGACGCGGCAGACTTAGGATCTGTGGCCCCTGACCGGGCTTGAGGGTTCGAATCCCTTCCGCCGCACAGCGAACGGCCTGCGTATCGAAGGATTGGTACGCAGGCCGTTCCCATGCGCCCCCTCAGCCCACCAACTCCCGCACCACCGGCACCAGTCCCCGGAACGCCTTCCCCCGATGGCTGATCGCGTTCTTCTCTTCCGGGGTCATCTCCGCGCAGGTGCGGGTGTCGCCGTCGGGCTGGAGGATCGGGTCGTAGCCGAAGCCGTGGGAGCCGGCGGGCTCGCGGCGGAGGCGGCCGCGGAGGCGGCCCTCGACGACGCGTTCCGTGCCGTCCGGGAGGGCGAGGGCGGCGGCGCAGGCGAAGTGGGCGGCGCGGTGTTCGTCCGGGACATCGCTGAGCTGGTCGAGCAGGAGCGTGAGGTTGGCGCGGTCGTCGCCGTGCGAGCCGGACCAGCGGGCGGAGAAGATGCCGGGGGCGCCGCCGAGGACGTCGACGCAGAGGCCCGAGTCGTCGGCAATGGCCGGTAGACCGGTGGCCTGGGAGAGGGCATGGGCCTTCAGCAGGGCGTTCTCGGCGAAGGTGACGCCGGTTTCCTTGACGTCAGGGACATCTGGGTAGGCGTCCGCGCCGACGAGGTCGTGGCTGAGACCTGCGGCGGCGAGGATCGCCTTCAATTCTGTGATCTTTCCGTGGTTGCGGGTGGCGAGGATCAGGCGGGTCATGGTTCTCACAGTAGTCACCGGTGCGGGGGCGCGGCACTTGATCAGCCTGCTCGGGGGCCCCAGCATCCCCAATAGCCCCAGCCTGCTCGGTGTTCCCAGCTGACCCAGCGCCCCCAGCATGCTCGTACTCCCACAGCCTGCCAAGCGCCGCCAGAGCCCCAGCACCCCTGGCCCCCAGGATCGAGCGCCCCAGCGCCCCGCGCCGGCACCCCGCCCAAGCGCCCACCCTGCCCGCCCGCGGCCTCCGCTACGGCGTGCAGACCTTCGTCAGTTCGCCCGCCGCGCTCGTCACCGGGCTTATGTCAGGCGTCTCGTCGCCGTTCTTGATGGCGTCGCGGACGTTGGTGACGGCGGTCTGGAGGTCGTCTACCGCTTTGTTGAGGTCGGCGTCGTCGGTCTTGTCGCCGATCTTGTCGAGGTTCTTGTCGATGGAGTCGAGCGCTTCGTCGGCCTGCGTCGGGTCGTTCGCCGCGTTCTCGACGGCCTGTTGAAGCTCGGTGACGCTGTCGGCGATGGCGTCGGCGGTTTGGACGCAGTCCAGCGCCTTGTTGACGGCATCGCAGCCGGTGGTCAGTCCGGCCGTCAGCGCGACGGCTGCCGCGGTGGCGGCGAAGAGGGTACTGCGACGTCCGAGTCGCCGGCGGCTCGCGGCCATGGAAGGGTCCTCCCGTTGCTCAGGCCTCAGGGCCCGTCTGGTACGACGAGGCGTACGGCGGTGTGCCGTACGCCGGTACTGGTAGGGACGCGAGGAACGGCTCCGGGGTTGCCCGTGGCGTGGGGCTCCTCTTGGTGCTCCCTTTACCTTTCGAGGACCGTATCAAGTGCCTTGGTCTGGGCGACAGTGAGTTCCGCACATCCGGAAACGGCCAGGTCGAGCAGGGCGTTGAGCTCCTCGCGGGCGAAGGGCTCGGCCTCGGCGGTGCCCTGGATCTCGACGAAGCGTCCGTCGCCGGTGCAGACGACGTTCATGTCGGTGTCGGCGCGCACATCCTCCTCGTAGCAGAGGTCGAGCAGCGGTACGCCGCCGACGATGCCGACGGAGACGGCTGAGACCGTGCCGGTGAGCGGCTGGCGGCCGACCTTGATGAGTTTCCTGCCGCGGGCCCAGGAGACGGCGTCCGCGAGTGCCACGTAGGCGCCGGTGATCGCGGCGGTGCGGGTGCCGCCGTCGGCCTGGAGTACGTCGCAGTCGAGGACGATGGTGTTCTCACCGAGCGCCTTGTAGTCGATGACGGCGCGCAGGGAGCGGCCGATGAGTCGGCTGATCTCGTGGGTGCGGCCGCCGATCTTGCCGCGGACGGACTCGCGGTCGCCGCGGGTGTTGGTGGCGCGGGGCAGCATGGAGTACTCGGCGGTGACCCAGCCTTCGCCGCTGCCCTTGCGCCAGCGCGGGACGCCTTCGG
>CAMLJW010000333.1 GCA_946480485.1 uncultured Streptomyces sp.
CCTGCCGCAGACTCCCAAGGTCGCCGGCATCGAGCTCGGCCAGTTCGGCATCGCCCTCGCCATCTTCTCCGCCTGGAGCGCGCTCGGGAACATTTTCGACCCGGCCGGCGGCCTCAACAACCTCAACGGCAGCTCGTCCACCGGGCCCGACGCCGGCACCGGCCTGATCCTCGGCCTCATCGGCACCCTGGCCCTCGCCGCCGCCGCGATCGCCACCCCGCTCGTCCCGGCCCTCAAGGTCGCCCTCATCGGCGCCCCGCGCCCGCCGGCTCCGCAGCCGTACGGCGGTCAGCCGCAGAACGGTTACGGCTACCCGGGCGCCCAGCAGCAGCCGGGCCAGCCCTACGGCGGTCCCGGTCACCCGCAGCAGGGACAGCCGTTCGGCGCGCAGCCCGGTCAGCCGCAGCCGCAGCAGGCGCAGGCCCCGCGGCCCGCCGAGGACTTCTCCCCGTTCTGGTTCGCCGTGCCGGTACCGCGTCCGCTGTACGCGGAGGACGGCTCGCCGACGCCGATCGCCGAACTGGCGCCGGGTACCTGGTACTTGGCGGTCGAGCAGCGCGGCGCCAGCCTGGTGGCCCAGACGCAGGACGGCCGTCGCGGCGTACTGCAGGACACCTCGGGAATCCAGCGCGGCTGACGCACGAAAGGTCCCCTACGGCCCCTCGCTCTTCCGGGTGAGGGGCCGTTCCCGTACAGTCGCCAGTTCGGACTTGTCTGACAGCCCATCAGGGAAAGCTGCGTCTGGAGGGGACATGCGACTCGGTGTGGACCGCAGAGTCCCGGGGTTCCGACGTCTTCACTGCGCTGACCTGGATCGCGGCCCGGACGTCCGTCCCCTAGCGGACTCGGTACGGCCGTCGCGCAGATGGCCGCCCGCTCCCCCACCAGGGCGCGGGAAACGGCGCGAGAGGCCCCCAACGGCCCGCGGTCTCAGAACCACATTCCCGGCCGAGCGCTCAGCAGCATTCCGCGTCGAGCCCTCGCGGCAGCCGCTCCCCGCTGAACACCGCGCACGTCGCCTCGTCGCCGCCCAGCGCGGCGACGGCGAGAAGCAGGGAACCGGCGGTCCAGGCGGTGAGTTCCGCGGGCCAGACGGCCCGGCGGCCGTCGAAGACATAGCCCGTCCAGTAGAGGCCGGTCTCGGGATCCCGCAGATGCTGGATCGACTGGAGGATCTCCAGGGCGCGGTCGGACTCGCCCACGACCCAGAGCGCCAGGGCGAGTTCGGCGGACTCGCCGCCCGTCACCCACGCGTTGGGGACGACGCACCGTACGCCAACTCCCGGGACCACAAAGCGATCCCAGTCCCGCTCGATCCGTTCCTTCGCCTCGACCCCGGTCAACGCCCCGCCCAGCACGGGGTAGTACCAGTCCATCGAGTAGTGGCCCTTGTCGAGGAACCGCTCCGGGTGCCGCCGTATCGCGTGCCGCAGTAAGCCGACCGCCAACTCCCAGTCCGGCTGGGGCTCTTCGCGCTGCTCGGCGATGGCGAGGGCGCAGCGCAGTGCGTGGTGGATGGACGAACCGCCGGTCAGCAGCGCATCGTTGACGTCGGTTCCGTCGTCCTCGTGCTTCCAACCGATCTGTCCGCCGGGCTGCTGGAGCCGGAGCACGAATTCCACCGCCGCGTGGACCGTGGGCCAGATGCGGTCCAGGAAGACGTCGTCGCCGGTCGCCAGGTAGTGGTGCCAGACGCCGACGGCGACGTACGCGCAGAAGTTGGTCTCGCGCCCGCGGTCGGTGACCTCGGCGGCGTCCCCGTCGGCGTACGCCGCGTACCACGAGCCGTCCTCGTTCTGGTGCCGGGCCAGCCACGCGTACGCCCGCTCGGCGGCCTCGTGTTCGGCCGCCGCGTCGAGGGCCATGGCGGCCTCGGTGTGGTCCCACGGATCGAGGTGGTGCCCGCGGAACCACGGTATGGCGCCGTCCGCGCGCTGCACGTCGAGGATGCCCCGGACGGTCGCGGCGGCCTGCTCCGCGGTGAGCACCCCGGTCAAAACGAGGTGTTCTGTACGGGGCGTCGTCACGAAGCGTCCACCGAAGCGGCCGAGGAAGCAGCCACCGAGGGGGCCTCGTCAGTCAGGTGCGGCCTGGTCGCGTACGCCACGAAGCTCTTGCCGATCAGCGGGTTCAGCACCTGCTCGGCGATCCGTGTGGCGAGCGGCTTCTTCATGATGTCCCAGACCAGCAGCCTGTGGTACGCCCGCACCGGCAGCGACTTGTCGTTGTCGACGCCGAACGCGCACTTCAGCCACCAGTAGGGACTGTGCAGGGCGTGCGCGTGATGTGTGCCGTACGTCCTCAGCCCCGCCTCGCGCATCCTGCCGAGCAGTTCGTCGGCCTTGTAGATGCGGATGTGGCCGCCCTCGACCTCGTGGTACGCGTCGGACAGCGCCCAGCAGACCTTCTCGGGCCCGTAGCGCGGGACGGTGACCGCTATGCGTCCGCCAGGCCTGAGTACGCGGACCATCTCGGCGAGTACGCCCTTGTCGTCGGGGATGTGCTCCATGACCTCGGAGATGATCACGACGTCGAAGGACTCGTCGGGGAAGGGGAGTTGCAGCGCGTCGCCCTCCATGGCGGTGGCGGTGGCGCCCTCCGGGGCCTCTCCGGCCTCCTTCATCGCGGCGAACCACTTGGCGACCTCGCGGATCTCCTCGCGGTTCCGGTCCAGCGCCACGACGTGCGCCCCGCGTCGGTAGCACTCGAAAGCGTGCCGGCCGGCCCCGCACCCGAGGTCCAGGACGCGGTCGCCCTGGGCGAGCGGGAACCGGGAGAAGTCGACGGTCAGCACGTGGCCCTGCTTTCGCGGTTGGACACGACTGCTTCGGCAGCTTCCTCGGCTTCCACCGCGCTGTCGGCGGTGGGCCGGCTCGATGCCTCTTCCTCGGCGCGGGCGGTGACCTCGCGGTACCGGGCCACGGTGCCCTCGGCGGCCCGGGCCCACGTGAAGCGCTGAAGCACCCGCTCACGCCCCGCGGCGCCGAGCCGCAGGCGCAGCGACGGGTCACCGAGAAGCCTGCTCAGCCCGGCGGCCAGCGCACCGGCATCCCCCGGCGGGACGGCCAGGCACGTCTCGCCGTCCGGTCCCGCGACCTCCGGGATCGCCCCGCCGGTCGTGGCCACGAGCGGTGTCGCCGTCGCCATCGCCTCCACGGCGGGCAGGGAGAACCCCTCGTACAGAGAGGGCACGCAGGCGACTTCGGCGGTCCGTACGAGGTCGACCAGCTCCGCGTCGGTGATGCCCTTCACGAACTCGACGGCGCCCTCGAGTCCGTACCGATCGATGGCCTGGGCGACCGTGCCGTCCTCGGCACGCTTGCCGACGACGACGAGGTGGGCGGCGGGGTGCTCGGTGCGCACCTTGGCGAGCGCCTCGACGAGGAAGACGAGCCCCTTCAGCGGCACGTCCGCGCTGGACGTCGTGACGATCCGCCCCGGTATCCGCGGCACGGACGGATCCGGCGAGAAGAGATCGGTGTCGGCGCCGATGTGCACGACGTGGATACGGTCCTCGCGTACGCCGAGATGGTCGACGATCTCCTGCCGGGACGTGCCGGAGACGGTGACTATCGACGAGAGGCGGCGGGCGACCCGCTTCTGCATGCGCGTGAACGCGTACCAGCGGCGTACGGAGGCCTGGCGGCGTCGGCCCTTCGCCGCGCCCAGCTCCAACTGCCGGTCCACCGTGGTGGGGTGATGGATCGTCGTGATGAGCGGCGCCCCCACGTCGCCCAACAGGCCGTAACCGAGCGTCTGGTTGTCGTGCACGACGTCGAAGTCGCCCCGGCGGGCACGCAGATGGCGTCGGGCGCGCAGCGAGAAGGTCAACGGTTCGGGAAAGCCGCCGGTCCACATCGTGCCGACCTCGAGGGCGTCGATCCAGTCACGGAACTCGCCGGGCTTCGGGGTGCGAAAGGGGTCCGGATGGCGGTAGAGGTCGAGGCTGGGCAACTCGGTGAGGCTCAGACCGTCGAGGCCCTCGCCTTCGTCGAGCACGGGGTAGGGCTGGGATCCGATGACCTCGACCTGGTGGCCCAGGCGGGCCAGTTCGCGCGAGAGGTGTCGTACGTAGACGCCCTGGCCGCCGCAGAACGGGTTCCCTTTGTAGGTGAGGAGCGCGATACGCAGTGGCCGGTCTCCCCCAGGCTCTCGGCTTCGCTTCGGTGAAGCGGAATCCCCATCGGCGGCGGAGCCCTCCTCGGGGCCCGCCTCCATGGCCTCAGCGGTCACTCCAGGCCCCCTTCTTCCAGCACTTTCCCGGGAGATTATTTCGGGACGGTAATCTAGAACAAGTTTCAGACTTGATCGTTCAGAGGGGTCTGAATCTACCGGCAGGTAGCCGCTCCTGTGAGCGGTGGATCAGGTGATTCGCGCCACGGCAAGGCCCTACTCTGCTGTCGCTCGCACCCTTCGCCGCCTCCAGGGTCCTCTCGTCGGCGTTAGCCTCCGGTCGACCGGGTGGGACTGCCTGGCGGAGTCGAGGCGGAAGGCGTTCGGGGCCCCGTTGACGCACTGGGACGAACCGATGCACTCCCTTGACGGACCGTGGCCCCATCAGTATGTGCACCAGCCCCAACCCGGCCCCCACCACCACAGCCCCGCCCATCGCGTCGAGCACCCAGTGGTTGGCGGTCGCCACGATCGCTGACGCGGTGACCAGCGGGTGGAGCATGCCCAGGGCCTTCATCCAGCAGCGAGGCGCGAGTACGCCGATGACGACGCCGCACCAAAGGGACCAGCCGAAGTGCAGGGACGGCATGGCTGCGTACTGGTTGGTGGCCTCGGTCATCACGCCGTAGTCCGGCTTCGAGAAGTCTTGGACGCCGTGCACCGTGTCGATGAAACCCAACTCCGGCATGAGCCGCGGCGGGGCCAGCGGATAGAGCCAGAAGCCGATCAGCCCGAGGAGGGTGGCCAGGCCGAGGGCGCTGCGGGCCCAACGGTAGTCGGCGGGGCGGCGGGCGTAGAGAACGCCGAGGACGCTCAGCGGCACCACGAAGTGGAACGACGTGTAGTAGAAGTCGAAGCACACCCGCATCCAGTCGGTCTTCACCACCGCCTGGTTGACCCAGTGCTCGACGTCGATGAAGAGGAACTTCTCGATCGCGTGGATCTGCTCGCCGTGCTGCTCGGCGGTGGCCCGGCCTGTGGAGCCGGGGCCGCCGGCAACGGCGAGCCTCACCTGCTGGTACGCGGAGTAGACGACACGGATCAGCAGCAGTTCGAGCAGCAGGTTCGGGCGGGTGAGGACCTGGCGCAAAAGGGGCGGCGGGACGCGTCTGCCGCGCGTGGGAACGGGTGCCGCGTACTCGGTGGGGATCGGGGCCCGGTAGGAGGGCGAGGCGCGGGACAGGAACGGAACGGCGCAGGCGGCTGCGATCGCGGCCAGCAGCACCACGTTGTCGCGCAGCGGGTGGAGCACCGGCATGTTCGGCAGCAGCATCTTCGCCGGGAGCGTCATCACCAAGGCGACGGCGACCGGCCACACGAACCGGTCGCCCGCCCTCCGGCCGACCCGGCCGACCAACGCGAGCAGCAGCCACAGCAGCTGGTGCCGCCAGGTGGTGGGCGCCATGACGATGGCGACACATCCGGTCAACGCCACGGCGAGCAGCAACTGCCCGTCGCGCGCGTAGCGCACGGAACGGCGCAGACCGAGGACGGCCACGGCCGCGCCCAGCAGCAGGTACAGGGTGATCTCCAGCGGCCCGGTCAGTCCGAGCCGCAGCAGCGCGCCGTGCAGCGACTGGTTGGCGAGGTCGTCGGCGCGCCCGCCGAGCCCGACACCGGCCAGGAGGTGCACCCAGTACGTGTTCGAGTCGTGTGGCAGCGCCGCCCACGCGAGCGCCGTACAGGCGGTGAAGGTGACGCCGGTAGAGGCCGCGGCCCGGCGGCGACCGGTGAACCACAGCAGTGGGGCGAACAGCAGCACGGTCGGCTGAAGTGCCGCGGCGACGCCGGGGAGCACCCCGCTCGCCCGTTCCCCCCGGACCGTGAAGAACCCGAGCAGCA
>CAMLJW010000334.1 GCA_946480485.1 uncultured Streptomyces sp.
CCCGGCGGAGCCTCAGGGGGCGCGGTCTCCCCTGGTTCCCGTGACGCTCCTGGCGCCCGTGGCCACCGTGAAACCCATAGCCCCCCCGGCACCCATGGCCCGCATGATGTCGCGCACCACTTGGCGGCGTGCGGGGACGAGGACGGCGCTCGGGTGGGGAACGAGCGAACCGCCGCGCTGGCGGCGGGGATCACCGCGGAGCTTGCCCGCGAGGAGGCCGCCGCGCCGGCGGCGCCGCCGGCGCGGCCCGTCGGCTCCGCCGGGCAGGGCCCGGCACCGCCTGTCGGCTCCGCCGGCCAAAGCGCGGCACCGCCTGTCGGCACCACCGGCCAGGGCCCGGACACAGCTCTCTGGGACGGTGGAACGCTGCCGCTCTTCCCCCTCCAACCGCCGCGAACCGGATGCGAACTACTCACCGACCACGTCACGGCCATGGTCTGCTGCGCCGCGATGGACACCGCCGGCGCGGCCCCGGGCCTCGACTGGCTCGATGGCCCGTCCCTGCTGATCAACGGCGAACGCTCCGCCGACCTCGTCTCCCGAGTCCTCAGCCTTGTCGAGGACGGTGACCCCATCCCCCTGCGAGACTGGCTCCTCCACCTCGGCGTCCGCCCGGAAAAGCCCGTCCGCTTGGTCTGATCCGCTCGGTCTGATCCGTTCGGTACGACCTCAACGCCGCGGCTGTGTGGGCCGTGAACCGACACAGGCCCACCCCGGCCCCCAGACGGAGCCAATCATGACGAACGGTGACGGAATGCCTGCTTTATGTGATGTGCTGGGAGCAAGCCATTGGCGCGGCAAGGGCTTACGGGGGTATGAGGGAGGGGAGAGTCGGATGGGGTCGGACCAGATTCGCCGCTGGGAGTCGGGGGCGCTGGCGCACGCCGTGACGGACCCCTTCGGCCAGGGCCCGGTTCCCTGGCTGCGGGGCAGCGAGCAATACTTCGGGGACACCGGCCACGTCGTCCCTTGGTACATCGAACACGCCCCCGCACCGGGCGCAGAACCCCCCGGGGCTCCGGGAGCCTTCGGAGCCCCAGACACTCATGGCAGGCTCCCGATCTCCAGAATCCCCAACCTCCGAAGCCACCCCCAGCCGCCTGGCCCCCGTCCCGCCGACGACGTCCACCGTCAGATCAAGGGCTTCGCCTCCGTCGGCGCGGCCGCCCCCGGCGAGGCCATCGACTTCCACGTCACGGTCGACCCGCCCCAGCAGTACAGCGTGGACATCTACCGCATCGGCCACTACGGAGGCGACGGCGCCAGCAAGATCACCACCAGCCCCCGCCTCTCCGGCATCGTCCAGCCACCCCCGCTCACCGCCGATCGCACGGTCTCCTGCCACCACTGGTGGCTCTCCTGGCGGCTCCAGATCCCGTCGTACTGGAGCATCGGCGCGTACGTCGCCGTCCTCACCACTGCCGACGGCTACCGCTCACACGTCCCCTTCACGGTCCGCGACAACCACCCCGCCGACCTGCTGCTCCTCCTCCCGGACATCACCTGGCAGGCATACAACCTGTACCCGGAGGACGGTCGTACGGGCGCGAGCCTGTACCACGCGTGGGATGACAGCGGCCGCCTGCTCGGCGAGGCGGACGCCGCGACGACGGTCTCGTTCGACCGCCCGTACGCGGGCGCGGGCCTGCCGCTCCACGTCGGGCACGCATACGACTTCATCCGCTGGGCCGAGCGCTACGGCTACGACCTCGCCTACGCCGACGCCCGCGACCTGCACGCCGGCCGAGTCGACCCCACCCGCTACCGCGGCCTCGTCTTCCCCGGCCACGACGAGTACTGGTCGACGACCATGCGCCGCACCACGCAACTCGCCCGCGATCACGGCACCTCGCTTGTCTTCCTCTCCGCCAACACCATGTACTGGCAGGCGGAGTTGAGCCCCTCCGCGTCCGGCGTCCCCGACCGTCTCCTCACCTGCCGAAAACGCCGCGGCCCCGGAAAACCCGTCCTGTGGCGCGAGGTCGACCGCCCGGAACAGGAGCTTTTGGGCATTCAGTACGCGGGCCGTGTCCCCGACGTGCACCCGCTGATCGTCCGCAACGCCGACCACTGGCTGTGGGAGGCGACCGGCGCGCACGAGGGCGACGAACTGGAGGGCATGGTCGCGGGCGAGGCGGACCGCTACTTCCCGCGTGCCCCGCTCCCCGAACATGAGGGCCGTATCCTCCTGGCACACTCCCCGTACCGGGACACCGAAGGCGCCCTCCGCCACCAGGAGAGCTCCCTGTACCGCGCCCCCTCCGGCGCCCTGGTCTTCGCGGCCGGCACGTTCGCCTGGTCCCCGGCGCTGGACCGCCCGGGCCATGTGGACGAACGTGTCCAGCGGGCAACGGCCAACATCCTGGACCGCATCTGCAAACGCGACTGAAACAACATACTGAGCGAACGCGACTGAACAAACGAGACTGAAGACACACCGGTCCTGACAGCGTGCCAGCCCCCGCCCCCGCCCTCACCTCAACCGACGCCCCATCCCGCGCCACACCACCCCCTGACCGCGCGCCGACCTCCCCATACGGGAGAATCGACCCCACTTGCACAGAACCACGGGGAGGAACCGTGTCCGGATTCGTCGAAAAGCCCGAGCCGATCGAGGTCCCGGGCCTGGTGCATCTGCACACCGGGAAGGTGCGCGACCTGTACCAGAACGAGGCGGGGGACCTCGTGATGGTTGCCAGCGACCGCATCTCCGCGTACGACTGGGTGCTGCCCACGGAGATCCCCGACAAGGGACGCGTCCTCACGCAGCTCTCGCTCTGGTGGTTCGACCAGCTCGCCGATCTGATCCCGAACCACGTCATCGGCACCGACCTCCCGGCCGGCACCCCCGCCGACTGGCAGGGCCGCACCGTGGTCTGCAAGTCTTTGCGGATGGTCCAGGTCGAGTGCGTCGCCCGCGGCTATCTCACCGGGTCCGGCCTCGCCGAGTACAACGAGACCCGCACCGTCTGCGGCCTCGCCCTCCCCGAGGGCCTGGCCGACGGCTCGGAACTGCCCGCGCCGATCTTTACGCCCGCGACGAAGGCCGCGGTAGGCGAGCACGACGAGAACGTCTCGTACGAGGAGGTGGCCCGCCATGTCGGCGCCGAGATCGCGGCGCAGCTGCGCCAGGCGACGCTCGCCGTCTACAGCCGCGGCCGCGACATCGCACGCGACCGCGGGATCATCCTCGCGGACACGAAGTTCGAGTTCGGCTTCGACGGCGAGGCGCTCGTCATCGGTGACGAGGTGCTGACTCCGGACTCCTCTCGCTTCTGGCCCGCCGACCAGTGGAAGCCGGGGCGCGCGCAGCCGTCGTACGACAAGCAGTTCGTGCGCGACTGGCTGACCTCCGCCGAGTCCGGCTGGGACCGCAGGAGCGAACAGCCCCCGCCGCCTCTGCCCGAGCACATCGTCTCAGCTACCCGCGCCAAGTACGTCGAGGCGTACGAGCGCCTGACCGGCACAAGCTGGTCGTAGCCGAGCGCCGCGCTCCGGGGCCTGTATACGCCCCGGGAACACAACGAAGCCCCCGGCCGAACACCGGGGGCTTCCTTTTCCTGAGCGGACGACGAGGCTCGAACTCGCGACCTCAACCTTGGCAAGGTTGCGCTCTACCAACTGAGCTACGTCCGCACTGCGCCGTGGCGCGACAGCCACTATACCCAACCTCGCTGATGTGCGAGCCGCACCGTCGCATGACGGTGCTCGGCCCCCAGCGTGGACACGGCCGAGGAGAGAGGGTGGCGTACGGTGCCCCGCGACAGCGCGGCCCGCTCGGCGATCTCCGCGACGGGCGCCCCGTCGGCCGCGAAACTCCAGCATCTCGGCCTCACGCTGGGTCACCGGCGACTCCCCGGCGGAGATCGCGCCGGCGGCCAACTCCGGGGCGACTAACGTCTTTCGGCCATGCCCGTACGGATGATCTCCGCGAGCCGCTGCGTGCTGACGTTCTTTCGACGAACCGGCGCACACCCGCCTCAAGTGCCCGCTTCAGATGCCCGGGACGCCCGCGACTGGTCACGATCAGCACTCGGCGAGCAGGCAGTTCGGCCCGCAGCGATGTGGCTACCCTCACGCCGTCCGCGCCGGCATCTGAAGATCCCTCACCGCTACTTCGGGCTCGTGGACCCGCGCCGTCGCGAGCGCCTCGGGGCCGGTCGCCGTGGCCACCACCGCTGCGCATAACAAATGTCGGAGCCCGGGACGACCTATGCGACGGCGACGAGACAGGCACGCGAAAAAGACCCCGATCGCAATGACCGAGGCCTTTATTCTGGAGCTTCTTACGGTTCTCCTGGAGCGGACGACGAGGCTCGAACTCGCGACCTCAACCTTGGCAAGGTTGCGCTCTACCAACTGAGCTACGTCCGCATTGCCTCCGACCGGCTCTCACCGATCAGCGCGAGCACCACTCTACCTGATCCACAAGGATGCCCGGTAAGAGATGCAGAGCGGGTGACAGGAATTGCACACTGCGCCTTCCCCCTGGAAGGGGGTTGTTCTACTACTAAACTACACCCGCGTGTTTCCGCAGGTTGTTTGCCCTGCGGCGTGATCCAGACTCTAGCCCATCGGCTGGGCGCCGTACAAACCGACAGAGGTTGGGTGCGGATCGCAGGGATCCGCACCCAGGGGGACGTTCCAGGTGCCAAGTGTCCGAGCAGAGCCGGGACTTGCGTCTCAGCGAGCGCAGACGCTTTCGGCCCTTCGCGCGAAGATCCGGGGCAGTTGGTGATGCCCCGCAGTCGGGCATCACGGCCCGGCCGGTCTGGCGCGGTCACTGCCGTTCCACACCGGGTCCACCGGCTCAGGGCCGGGTTTGTGCCTCCACAGCCGGCGCACCGACGGACTCGGCGTGACACGAGCGCCCGTCGTGTGCGGCGGGTTTCGCTAACTCGCCTGGCCCGCGGACTCGAACGCCTCGTACACCTTCTTCGGGATCCGCCCCCGGGCGGGCACCTCCATCTTGTTCGACTGCGCCCAGGCCCGGACCGCCGCCGGGTCCGGGGCCACCGCCGTCTGCCGGTAGGCCCTGCCGGACCGTGAGCGCTTGCGGCCGGCCTCCATGTACGGCGCGAGCACCTTACGCAGTTTCTTGGCATTGGCTTGATTGAGGTCGATCTCGTACGACTTGCCGTCCAGACCGAAGGCGATCGTTTCCGCCGCTTCCGAGCCGTCGATGTCGTCGAAGAGAGTGACTACGACACGCTGCGCCACGAATATCGGTCCCTTCGTGCGGCACCTCTCGACAACGTCTGGTGACGTGCGGAGACGCCGACTGTTCGGCTATTTTACAGAGTGATTGGGCAAAGTATCGGCTATTGCCAATTCGTTTGTACAGGGCTTGGCATTGCAATGTCGCCCCGACTTAATCCCTCCGCGTGTCCCAACGCAATAGGATCCGGGTGCCGATGCGGATCTTTCCCAGGATTTTCCGTGAAGGATGCCCGCCGATGCGGAATCGTGATGGCGGTCACGTGGATTCGTACCATCTACTCGCGTAGAAATTCTGTGCGGGTAGTCTGAAGGAACCTGCTCAGCACCACACACCGGGAGTGCCAGTGGCACGCGTCGTAGTCGACGTCATGCTCAAGCCGGAGATCCTCGACCCCCAGGGCCAGGCGGTGCAGCGTGCACTGCCGCGCCTCGGTTTCCAGGGCATCTCCGACGTACGTCAGGGAAAGCGCTTCGAAGTCGAGGTGGACGGACCGGTCGACGACGCCGCGCTCGCCCGCATCCACGAACTGGCGGAATCCTTCCTCGCCAACACCGTGATCGAGGACTTCACCGTCAAGGTGGAGGAAGTGAAGTCGGAGGCAGGAAAGTGACCGCTCGTATGGGAGTCGTCACCTTTCCCGGCAGCCTCGACGACCGGGACACACAGCGCGCGATCCGGCTGGCGGGTGCCGAGCCCGTAGCGCTCTGGCACAAGGACAAGGACCTCAAGCAGGTCGACGCCGTGGTGCTGTGCGGCGGTTTCTCCTACGG
>CAMLJW010000335.1 GCA_946480485.1 uncultured Streptomyces sp.
TCGGTGGCTGGGCGTTCGGTGGCTGGGCGGTCGGGTTCTGGGCGGTCGGGTTTTGGGTGGTCGGATCCGCCGTCGTGGGTCCGCCGGCGGCCGGTGACGCGGTGGTGTCGCCCGCGGTGCGGGTGTTGTTGCTGTCGCCCTTCATCAGCGCGTAGACCGAACCGCCCGCGCCGAGCGCGACCACCAGGGCCACCACGACCAGGGCGGCGGTGGAGCGGCCTCTTCTTCGCGGGGGTTCCTGCAAGGCCCCGGCTCCCGGGCCGTACAGGGGGGTCGGGCCATACGGAGGGGTGGAGCCCGGCGAAGGTCCGTACGCCGGGGGCGCGCCCCACACGCCTGGCTGGTGCGGGTAGCCGTACGCGGCGGGCTGCGGGTGCTGCTGGGCGGATCCGTACGCCGAGTTGGCCCGGGCCGGCGGGGTGGTCGGCGGCGGTGTCTCGGGCGCGCACGCGACCATCGTGGGGAGGCGGTCCAGCGGGGCGCTGCCCGGCGTGCCGGGCGGGGGCGGGGCGAAGTCGTCGGAGACCTGTTCGAGGGGAGTCTTGGGCGTGGGGACGCGGCCAGGGGCGGAGGAGGGGGGCTTGACCGCGTCCACCGCGTCCACCGCGTCCACCGCGTCCACAGCTCCTACGGCTTGCACGGCACCGGGAGTGGACGGTGCGCCCGGAGTGGACGGTGCGCCCGGAGTGGACGGTGCGGCCGCCGCGTCCTCAGCCGTCGGGGCGACCACCGCCTCCTCGTCCGGGTTCTCCGTGTCCAGCAACTGCACCGCGTGCCGCCCGAGTTGGGCCACCAGCATGCTCGGCAGCCAGGGGTCGCGGCTGCGGCCGTCGGCGACCGTGTCCTCCGCGCCCGTGCGCTCCAGGATGTCGTCGAGGACCGGGCGTGCGGCCGGGTCCTTGTGCAGGCAGTCCCGTACGAGATCGGCGAGGCCCTCGGGCAGCGCCTCCAGATTCGGGCGCTCCTGCGCGATGCGGAACATCAGCGCGTGCACGCCGCTGTTGGCCGTCCCGAAGGGGAGTTCGCCGGTGGCCGCGTACGCGAGAACCGAGCCCAGGCAGAAGACGTCGCACGCGGGTGTGATGCGGTCGCCGCGGACCTGCTCGGGGGCCATGAAGCCGGGTGAGCCGACGAGTGCGCCGGTGCGGGTGAGCCCGCCGTCGGTCACCGTCTCCAGGGCGCGTGCGATGCCGAAGTCGATGACGCGCGGGCCGTCGATCGTGACGAGTACGTTCGAGGGCTTGAGGTCGCGATGGATGAGCCCGGCGGCGTGAATGTCCTTGAGGGCGTGGGCGAGTCCGGCCGCGAGGATGCGTACGGAACGTTCGGGCAGTGCCCCGTGTTCGCGCCCGACGACCGTCTGGAGGGACGGACCGGCGACGTAGCCGGTGGCCACCCACGGGACCCCGGCCTCCGTGTCCGCGTCGAGCACCGGCGCCGTCCAGTAGCCGCCGACCCGCCGCGCGGCCTGCACCTCCTGCCGGAAGCGCGCCCGGAACTCCTCCTGCTCGGCGAGCTCCTGCCGGACCAGCTTGACGGCGACGGTACGCCCACGGTCGGAGCGCGCCAGATAGACGTTCCCCATGCCGCCGGCACCCAGCCGCGCCAGCAACCGGTACGCGCCGATCCGTTGTGGCTCCGCCGGCCCCAGCTTCTCCATGGCTCGCGCCACCCTCCCCCTGCATATGCGGACAGAGTGAGGATAGTGCGGTCGTACGGGGAGGCGGTCGGGGCGGCGTCTACGGTTCTGTAACAGGTCCCCCCTTCTCCGTGAGGGTCTTCAACGCGCCCATCAGGCGTTCCCACACACGTACGGTCTAGGCGAACCCGTTTTCGCCGAGCGCGTCCGCGAGGCGGTCGGCGGCGTGGCCGGGGCCGATCTTCGCGATCGCGGCGCGGCCGTCCTCGGTCGGGGCCAGCAGCTTGGCGTGACGGTGGGGCGGGGTTGGGCGCGTACCGTCGGGTCCGCCCCGGAGCCCTCGGACGCCCACTCGCGCGAACCTGCCACGTTCCCGCCCCCACCCCTACATATCGCCGATGTCGGCGCGTGCCGTCGACAGCTACGCTCACCCGCATGACCACTCAGCCCAACCCCCAGGCCGGCGCCGCCGTGAAGGCCGCGGACCGTGCGCATGTGTTCCACTCCTGGTCCGCGCAGGAGCTCATCGACCCGCTCGCCGTCGCCGGCGCCGAGGGGGCGTACTTCTGGGACTACGACGGCAAGCGGTACCTGGACTTCTCCAGTGGGCTTGTCTTCACCAACATCGGTTACCAGCACCCCAAGGTCGTCGCCGCGGTCCAGGAACAGGCCGCGACGCTGTCCACCTTCGCGCCCGCCTTCGCGATCGAGGCGCGGTCCGAGGCCGCGCGGCTCATCGCCCGGCGGACCCCCGGCGATCTCGACAAGATCTTCTTCACCAACGGCGGGGCAGAGGCCGTCGAGAACGCCACCCGCATGGCCCGGCTGCACACCGGCCGCCCGAAGGTGCTCTCCGCCTACCGCTCGTACCACGGTGCCACCGCCGCCGCGATCAACCTCACCGGTGACCCGCGCCGCTGGGCCAGCGACAGCGGCGCTGCCGGTGTCGTGCGCTTCTGGGCGCCCTTCCTCTACCGCTCTCCGTTTCACGCCGAGAACGAGCGGCAGGAGTGCGAGCGCGCGCTCCAGCACCTGGCCGACACCATCGCCTTCGAGGGTCCGGCCACCATCGCCGCGGTCATCCTGGAGACCATCCCCGGTACGGCGGGGATCATGGTGCCGCCACCCGGCTATCTGGAGGGCGTGCGCGCGCTCTGCGACCAGTACGGCATCGTCTTCGTCCTCGACGAGGTGATGGCCGGCTTCGGGCGCACCGGCGAGTGGTTCGCCGCCGACCACTTCGGGGTCGTACCGGACCTGATGACCTTCGCCAAGGGCGTGAACTCCGGATACGTGCCCCTTGGCGGCGTCGCGATCTCCGGCGCCGTAGCGGAGACCTTCGCCCGCAGGCCGTACCCCGGCGGTCTCACCTACTCCGGGCACCCGCTCGCCTGCGCCGCCGCCGTCGCCACCCTCGACGCGATGGAGGAGGAGGACGTCGTCGGGCAGGCGGCACGGATCGGTGAACGCGTCCTCGGACCCGGCCTGCGCGAGCTCGCCGGGCGTCACCCCAGCATCGGTCAGGTGCGCGGCACCGGCGCCTTCTGGGCCCTGGAGCTGGTGCGGGACAAGGAGACCCGTGAGCCGCTCGTCCCGTACAACGCCTCCGGCGAGGCGAACGCCCCCATGGCCGCCTTCGGTGCCGCCGCGAAGAAGCACGGCCTGTGGCCCCTCATCAATATGAACCGCACCCACGTCGTCCCCCCGTGCAACATCACCGAGGCCGAGGCCAAGGAGGGCCTGGCCGCGCTGGACGAGGCCCTCTCGGTGGCCGACGAACACACGGTGTAGCCAGGGTGTGCCGTATAGGTCATGGGCCCTCGGATCCCGGGAACGCGAACGCGTAAGGTGACGGCTCGTAGACATGAGCGAGTACTGATCCGATCGGGAAGGACCACGCCATGCCCGGCACCGGCGGCGGCAATGGCGCCGTGACCCGCAGCACGCTGCGGCAGCAGATCGCGGACGCGCTCCGCGACGAGGTGCTGGCCGGGCGCCTCCAGCCGGGCCAGGAGTTCACGGTCAAGGAGATCGCCGAACAGTACGGCGTCTCCGCGACCCCCGTCCGCGAGGCCCTGGTCGACCTGTCGGCCCAGGGCCTGCTGGACGCGGACCAGCACCGCGGCTTCCGCGTGCACGAGTACTCGCCGGCCGACTACCGGGGCATGATCGAGGCCCGCAGCCTGGTCACGGACGGCATTTTCCACAGCTTCCTCGACGAGCGCCCGGGTACCGGCGGTGCCGACCAGGCCTCGCGCGAGGCGCTCGCCGCGCTCCCCCAGGCTCTCTACTCCACTCGACCAGGGGGCACCCCCCTCGACGACCCGCGCATCGCCGCCACCCTCGCCCGGGTCCGCCGCCGCGGCGAGGAGGCCCAGCGCGCTGCCGGCGCCGGTGAACTGAATATCCTCATCGGCTACGACCTGCGCTTCTGGCGCGAGCTCAGCAACCTCTTCGGCAACCCGTACCTCGCCGACTTCCTGCACCGCCTGCGCGTGCAGACCTGGGTGTGCGCGGTCCAGTACCTGCGCCGGACGGCTGACCTGCGCGGCCGCCTCTGGGCCGAGCACACCGCGCTGGTGGACGCCCTCGCGCGCCGTGACACCGCCGCCGCGCACGTGATCGTCACCGAGTACAACGCGCACTCCCTCGCTCTCGTCGAAGGGCTCAGTGCCGGATGAGCCCGGTGGGCACGGGATCTGCACGAAGGAGGGCTGACCGGGCTTGTCACCCCTTACGCTGCCTTGACCACCGTGCTACGCGAGGAGTTCTCCTTTGGCCTGTGACCTGTGGCTGGTCCCACTCGTCGACGTGCTGTGCCACGCCCCCGACAACCCCTTCGCCGAGGAACTCGCGCTCTACGACAGGGTTCTGAGCGAGGCCCAACTCCCGCCGGTGCCGGTGTACGCGTACATGCCGGGGCTGTCCGGCGGCGTGTCCCCGGTCGCCGGTTTCGACTACGACGCGCTGCACTTCCTGCGGCGCGCGTATTTGCTCCAGGTCTGCAGACTCGCGGTGACCCCGGTGGACGAACTGGGCGGCGACTACGAGCAGTTGCTGGAGATGTTCGAGACGACGGCCCAGCAGTCGCACCTGGTCTGGCACTACGACCACGCGGGCGCGTACGTCCCGGTCGACTTCCCGCACCCGCTCTCGAACGACGAACTGCTGGCGGGCGGCGGCCCCTTGGGCTCCTGTCAAGCACTGCTGCGCGAGTTGGAACTCGTGGCCCCGTCGATCGGCATCGACCCCGCGAACCCTCCTCTGCCGCCCGAACCGCCCATGGCCCCCACGGAGTTGGAGGAACCGGCCGCACCTGCCCCCTTCGACGAGAGCCCCTTCGCCAGGGAGCGGCATGTGTGGCTGGGACTGCACACGGCGGTGACGCGGAGCCTGGCCCAGGGCTCGATGATCGTCTTCAGCTGACGGGGCTCGCCCGACGGGACTCGCCCGACGGGACTCGGCTGACGGGGCTCGGCTGACGGGACTTGCTACCCACGGCGAGGTCCTGCGTACGGCGGTCCGCAGCCGCCGCTCGAGTAACACCTCCGTGAAGTCACCCCGTTCCCCTGCTTCCTTCAACCAGTCACCCTCGATGTGCATTCGGGCTTGCTGGGGACGCGGCTGACTCGTACCTGCGGTGCGCTCATCAGGCCGCCACCTCCATGGAGGTCGCCGCCACCGGGCTGCCGACGCGGTGACCGTGGATCACCCGGGGGCGGACATCGATCCCGTCGAGCGCGAGGGCGAGCGCGGTACGGCGGGAGCGCTGCTCGTGGGCGACGAGATAGGGGCGGACACGGGAGGGGGGGCTCGGGCTCGGTTTGCCGCAGGCTGGCCGCATGACGCTCAAGTTCAACCAGGTCCAGCATGAATGAGGCCATCGAAACCCGGAAGTCGTCCCACCAGTTGGAGCCGGCCCGCTCCTTGGCCATGTTTGCCAGCGCGTCCACGTAAGCCTGGTTGGGACAGGAGTAGTTGGCCGCCCATACGCGCACTCGGTCGGCGCTCACGCCGAACCGCGCGGACTCCGTGTTGCTGATCGCGGTCTTGTCCACACGGTGCAGCGCGGCGGCCTCGGTGAGAGAGAGCCCGACATGCTCACGCATCCGCCGAAGCTCAGCCCCGAGCCGCCGCTGGCGGGCGGTAGGCGGCTTTCGGACGGGCATAGGATCCCCCTGCAGACTAAGAACGCCATGTTCATGGCCAGAAGCAACTACGTCTCGGCTCTCGGCCACGCCATCCCGCTGAGCAGGTCTCCGACAAGACCATCTTTGAGCGCCGCAAATTTTTCGCGACTAGGTCGATGTACTCGGGCTCTGTCACTTCGCCCTCGGTGAAGATGTAGACCT
>CAMLJW010000336.1 GCA_946480485.1 uncultured Streptomyces sp.
CACCAGCCCCCGCACCAGCTCGGGCCGCGCCAGCGAGTAGTACTCGCCCCGGAAGGGCACGATCCGCATCCCGGGCTCGTCCCCGGCGAGACGGGCGATCTCGTCACAGTGCAGGCCCGCGCAGTTGACCAGCACACGCGCGCATACGACCGTGCCGTCCTCCATGCGCACGGCGACCCCGAGGTGGGGGCGCCGGTCGACGTGCGTGACCTTCGTCCCGTACCGGATCTCCGCCCCGGATGCCTTGGCGAGCTGCCGCGCGACGCCCACGAAGTCGCAGACGCCCGTCGTGCCGACGTGGATCGCGGCGAGGCCCCGCACCTCCGGTTCGTACTCGGCGATCTGGCCCGGGCCGAGCTCGCGGACCGCAATGCCGTTCTCCCGGCCGCGCTGTACCAGTGCGTGCAGCCGGGGCAGTTCGTCGCGCTCGGTGGCGACGATCAGCTTGCCCGTCACGGCGTGCGCGATGCCGTACTCGGCGCAGAACGTGACCATCTCGGCGGCTCCCCGCGCCGCGAACCGCGCCTTGAGGGAGCCGGGGCGGTAATAGATGCCGCTGTGGATGACGCCGCTGTTGCGCCCCGTCTGGTGGCGGGCCGGGCCGGGCTCCTTCTCCAGCACCGTCACCCGAGTGCCCGGAGCGGCACGCGTGATCGCATACGCCGTCGACAGACCGACGATCCCGGCGCCGATCACGAGCACGTCACAGTCGTAAGCGATCTCCCGCCGCACCTGTCCCACCTCCCGACTAGATAGTGCACTGCGCCACTGACAACAGCCTCAAACCCATGAGTGCGCACACCGCGATGCCGCGCCCGGTCAGGGACGCGGGGCTGTGACATCATGCGCTCCGCCGAGTGGGCGCGACCAGCCGCCAGCACCGCGACCGCCACCCCAAGACCACACCGTCCAGGCAGACGCGATGGGAACCCGCTTGGGCGGAGCGTCTACGCGGGAGCGAGAAGCGGCCGCGCCCGCTCCCGCAACTCCACCACGCGCGGTTCGTCGCCGTACGGCTCCAGCCGGTGCAGCAGGTCCTTCACGTACTCGGTGGTACGGGCCGAGGAGATGCGCCCCGCGACCTCCACTGCTCGTACGCCCTGCTCGCATGCCGCGTCCAGGTTGCCCGACTCCAGCTCGGCGACCGCGGACACCACGAGGCGCAGGCCGTGCGAGCGTACGTACTCCTCCGTCGGCTTCGACAGCGCCTGCTCCGTGAAGCGGCGGACCTGGTGGGGCGCCTTGAGATCGCGGTAGCACTCGGCGGCGTCGGCGGCGAAACGGTCGTACGAGTAGAAGCCGAGCCAGGACGGGTCCTGGTCGCCCTCGCGGGCCCGCTCCAGCCAGCCCTCGGCGGTCCGCAGGGCTCCGCCGGCCGCCTGGGCGTCACCGGTGCGCGCGTGTGCGCGTGCCTCGACCAGGCGGAAGAAGCTCATCGTGCGGGCCGTGGCAAGGCCGCGGTTCCGCTCCAGCGCGGCCTGCGCGAGGTCGACGCCCTCGTCGCCGAAGCCGCGGTACGTGGCCTGCAGTGACATCGATGCCAGGACATAGCCGCCGAGCGGTACGTCGGCGGCCGCGCGCGCGAGGCGGAGCGCCTGGATGTAGTAGCGCTGGGCGGCCTCCTGCTGACCCGTGTCGAAAGCCATCCAGCCGGCGAGCCGGGTGAGCTCGGCGCTGGCTCCGAGGAGGGCGCGGCCCACCTCGTCCGAGTACGCGCCGAGCAGCAGCGGCGCCGCCTCCACCCGTAAACACTCGGGCACCATGGACGAACGCCAGTCGCCGCCCCCGTACTTGGAGTCCCAGCGCCTGGCGTCCTCGGCGGCCTCACGCAGCTTCTGCACGTCGCTGTGGCCGACTTTCAGCGGTGCTCCGGAGCCTTCCACGGGGCTCGCGTCGCGCCCCACCGAGCTGTCGGCCGGGGTTATCAGCCACCGCGACGCGGGAGTCGCGTACGCGCTCACCGCGAACGATCCGGCGAGCGACTGCCAGATGCCGCCGGAGCCGGCCCGGCGTCCGGCGAGGTCGAGCCGGTACAGCTCCGTCGCCGACTTCACGGCCTGTCCCACGTCACGGGGAAAGGCGAGGCCCACTTCCGGTGCGGGATCCGCGTCCGCCAGACCGATCTCGTGGAGCGGTACGGGGCGGCCGAGCTTCTGGCCGATGGCCGCGGCGATGAGGTGCGGCGCGGCGCCCTGCGGGACCATGCCCTTCGACACCCAGCGCGCCACCGACGTCTTGTCGTAGCGAAGAGTCAACCCGCGTTGAGCGCCGAGGTCGTTGACGCGTCGTGCGAGCCCTGCGTTGCTGATTCCCGCGAGGGCGAGAACGGCGCCGAGTTTTTCGTTCGGCCCGCGTTGCTCCCTGGACATGCGCCACCCCTCGACACCGACGGCTGCCGCGCTGGCATAGTTACGCGGCATTCGTAAACCCAGCGTAGTTCGCCGCGTCACAAGCGTTAAGAGGCATAGTTCCGGATGGCGGGATTGTGGTCCGTACGAAAGCACGCAGCGTCGCGACGTGCTCCTGCTGTGTGGCCGTGCGCCCGGCAGTGCGCTCTTCTCCGGCCATCGCAAAAGCGCTTCCATGGATCCTGCGTGGGTCGGCCCGCTGTACTGGATCCAGTGGGCTGGGGGACACCGCCGCCTACATCCCCGCGGGCGGCGGACCGGTCCGGGAGGCGGACTCCGCCTCCCGGACTGTGCGTTGGGCAGAGCCTGTACGGAGCGTGCATGGGTCTGGCCGTCCATCGCTAAATTGGCTGAATCTCGGCCCCTGGTCGCCGGAGTCGAATACCCCTCCTACCATGGGACTTGGGGCGCGTTGGGGGTTTTCGGGGAGTGTACCGGGGGCGCATTCGCGTCGTCGTCGCCTTGCCTCGTGCGTGCGTCCGCCTCGTTGCGGGCACCTCCTCAGGGGCGCACTCCGGGGAGTGCAAGCGGGGGCAGGGACCCTCCGACGCCCCTCTTCGTGGCAGCATGGTGCCCAGTTCGTACGGTGCACTGGTTGTCCACAGCCCGTGGAGGCGGCGATGCGGTGGTTGGTGGGGTGGAGCAGTACCACCGCTGGGACCCCTGAGATCGGCTCGGCGGGAGCCACCGGCAGCGACGGCGAGACGGTGCACCCCGTGGGGGCCCAACTCCTGTGGGGCGACCCCGATCCGCTCTGGGCGGTCGGGGACTGGCGCCCCGACGAGGTGCGCGTCGTGAAGGCCGACGCACAGAACCGGATCGCGGTACTCGGCACCTGCGGCGCCTTGGACGAAGAACTGCGCGTGGGCCTGGGCGCCGCGCGCGCAGGCGCACTTCGCCATCTGACGGCCTGGTCCGGCAGCTATACGGCCGTCGTCCAGGTGGGGCGCCGGGTGATGGTGTGCGGCGATCTGGCAGGCGCACGGCCGGTGTTCTACACCCCCTGGTCGGGCGGCACGGCGTACGCCACGGCCGCGCTGCCCCTCGCCGACCTCATCGAGGCCAGCCTCGACTGCGGGCACCTCGCGGCCCTGCTCGCCGCACCAGACGTCCCCGCGGCCCTGCACGACTCCACGCCCTACCTGGGCGTGCGGCGCATTCCGCCGGGGCACGCACTGATCCTGCGCGCGGGCGCACGCGAGATCGCCGGTTACGAACCGGTGGCCTCCCTCGCCGTCGCGGCACCCTCCGCCGACCCGGACGGCGCAGTGGCCGCCGTACGCGACGCCCTCGTAGAGGCCGTACGCGCACGTCTGGCCGCCCCCCGGCACGTCCCCGGCGCCGATGTGGACCCCGGCCCCGTCCCCGGGATGGGGCCCGCCGAACGGCGCGCGGCGCGCGGCATGCCCGTACCCGGCATCGGAGCCGACCTCTCCGGAGGGCCCGCTTCGGGAACGCTCGCCCTCCTGGCCGCCGGCCTCCCCGGCATGCCGGGCACCGTCCTGGGGCACGGCACCGGCGCCGGTGAGCGTCTCCTCGCGATCACGTTCAACGACCTCGCCGTGCGGGGGCACGAGGCCGAGCTGGAGCGCGCCGGGACGCTGGCCGCCAACCCGCGGCTGCACCATGTGGTGGTCACCGGCGGCGAAGAGGTCCTCCCCTACGCCGAGCTGGAGGGCCCGCTCACGGACGAACCCGGTCCTTCCCTCGTGACCGCCGCCCGCCACCGCGCCCGGCTCGCCTCGGGCAGCGCGGACCACTTCACCGGGTACGGCGCCCGGCAGGTCCTGGACGCGCACCCGGCGCGCCTCGCCGACCTGCTGATGGACCGCAAACGGCGCCGCCTGGTGCGCCCCTTGGCGGCACTGGCCACGGCAGACGGCTCCGTCATGGTCCCCGCGCGCGTGTACGGCGCGGCGCGCAAGCTCGCCCGTACGCCCTACCTCGTCGGCGTCGAGGGACTCGCCGACCGGCTGCTGCACAAACGGTTCGAGGAGCCGGGGGGTGCCGTTGGGGCGTCGCTCGCCGCGCTCATGTGGGCGAGACCTGGGCCTGCGGCGCGCTGGCTGACGGGTGAGGCGCTCGCTGAAGTATCGGTTCGCCTGACGGGTGCGACGACCCGGGCCGGTGTCGTCCCCGGGCAGCGCCCCGGCGACCACCGTGCCCGTGCCGCCCTCGCCCGCCGCGCCGCCGACGTCCGCATCCTGGAACAGGCCGCCGAGATCCGCTTCCAGCGCCTGCACGCCCCCTTCCTCGACAACCAGGTCGTCCGCGCCTGCCGCGCCCTCCCCGAGGCGCTCCGCGTCCAGCCCGGCGCGCGTGCCGCGATCCTCCGTACGGTCCTGGAGGGCGCCGGCGTCGCCGACCTCCCACCCGGCTGGGGCGCGCCATCCCGCGCCTCCTCCGCGGCCGCCGCCCGCGCGGGCCTGCGCGCCGCCGTCGGCGACCTGGTCGCCCTCTTCGACACGCCCCTCCTCGCCCAGGCGGGCCTGGTCGAGGCCCGCGTCGTCCGCAAGGCCCTCCGGGCGGCAGCCGAGGGCGAACCCCTGCCCCTGGAGGGCATCGCCGACCTCGTTTCCCTGGAGTTGTGGCTCCGTCGGCTGCTGGACCGCCGCGGCACATGCTGGACGGGCACGCCCGCGCGACAGCGAGCGGTACCGGCGGGGATCGTGCCGCAGCGAGGGGCGTTGGGCGCGGGGGCGGCTCGGCGGGGGTAGGCCCGGCACCGCGGGGGTCGAGACCCGCTCCGAAGCAGCCCACGGCCGCAGTGGACGCGGCGGTGTCGGACACCTCGGTGCCACGAAGTGACGCCTCCGTTACCCGGGGCAACGGAGTAACCACTCTTTCGTGGGGACTTGCACTTCAGGAGCACGGGCGTTCACCCGTGAGGGGAAGCCCCGATCGGACTTCCCCTCACGGATACCGGCCCGCTCAGCGCCCCGCCCAGCTCACACGGGACGGGACCGCAGCCCCTCCAGCAGGATGTCCAGCAGTCGTGCCGAGGCCGCCGCCTGCTGGGTGGCGTCCGGCAGTGAGGGCGCCGCCGTGGCTATCACCAGCAGGATGTCCGACACGGTCACGTCCGTGCGCAGCTCGCCCGCCGCGCGTGCCCGCTCCACAAGCCGGCTCACGACCTCCAGTAGCTGAGCCGCCCCGGCGTCGTCCTCGGCCGCCACGGCCTCGTCGCCGGCCACCAGCCGCTCCTCCACCAGCCGCAGCTCTTTGGAGACCGGCTGGGACCGCTGCTGCGGCACCCGCGCCTCGTCGAGGACCGCGCTCTCGTCCGCGACACCCACCCGCAGTACCTGCGGCGGCAGTAGCCGCCCGGCGCCCGAGGCCACGGACGTCCGCAGGAAGCGCGCGAGCGCCGACCACGGCTCGTCCTCCTGACCGAGAGCCGCCCGCGCCTGGTCGGTCAGCCGGGAGGTCTCCTCCTCGGCTATCCGCCGGACCAGTACGTCCTTGCTCGGGAAGCGCCGGTACACCGTGCCGACGCCGACCCGCGCGCGCCGCGCCACGTCCTCCATCGGCGCGCCGTACCCCAGCTCGCCGAAGACCTCGCGCGCCGC
>CAMLJW010000337.1 GCA_946480485.1 uncultured Streptomyces sp.
AAATGTCCCTACCGGCGGGTTACTTGAGGTGTCGTCGCTCACACTGCTGACTCCCCGACTGTCGCCTGACGGTACGTCAGCTATGACCCATGGGTGTTGCCGCCGCTCTGAACTGCGTAAATGTCAGGCAGGCAGTGGTCTTGCCCGAACCCCATTCGGGACGGAAGGGTTGAGATCAGGCCGTCAGGCCCCGTAGCCGACTGGCGGCCTCGTGGAGGACGTCGTCCCTCTTGCAGAAAGTGAAGCGGACCTGGCTGCGGCCGGCGTAGGGGTCGTCGTAGAACACGGAGTTGGGGATGGCGACGATGCCGCAGCGTTCGGGGAGCACGCGGCAGAAGGCATACGCGTCCTTCTCGCCGAACGGGGAGACATCGGTGGTGATGAAGTACGTGCCTTGGGGCTGGTACACCTCGAACCCGGCCGCGCGCAGGCCGTCGCCGAGTAGGTCGCGCTTGCGGTGGAGGTCGGTGCGGAAGCGGTCGAAGTAGGCGTCCGGAAGCCGCAGCGCCTCGGCGATCGCGTACTGGAACGGGCCCGCGCTGACGTAGGTCAGATACTGCTTGGCCGTCCGTACGGCGGCGATGAGCGGGGCGGCTGCCATGACCCAGCCCACCTTCCATCCGGTGAAGGAGAAGGTCTTGCCGGCGGACGAGACGGAGACGGTGCGTTCACGCATGCCGGGCAGGGCCGCGATGGGGCGGTGTGTGCCCTCGAAGACCAGGTGCTCGTAGACCTCGTCGGTGACGACGAGCAGGTCGTGTTCGACGGCGAGTGCGGCGATGACGCTCTGCTCCTCGGGGGTGAGGACCATCCCGGTCGGGTTGTGGGGGGTGTTGAGGAGAAGCAGGCGGGTCCGCGGTGTGATCTTGGCCCGCAGCTCGTCCAGGTCCGGGCGGAAGGACGGGGCGCGCAGGGTGAGGGGTACACGTTTCGCGCCGGCCATCGCGATGCAGGCGGCGTAGCAGTCGTAGTAGGGCTCGAAGGCGATCACCTCGTCTCCTGGTTCGAGGAGGGCGAGCATGGCCGCAGCGATCGCCTCTGTCGCCCCTGCGGTGACCAGGACCTCTGATTCGGGGTCGAAGCTCAGGTCGTAGAAGCGGCGCTGGTGGTCGCTGATGGCCGTGCGCAGCTCCGGGATGCCCGATCCCGGCGGGTACTGGTTGCCGTGGCCCTCCCGTAGCGCTCGCACGGCCGCTTCCCGTACGGACTCCGGCCCGTCCGTATCAGGAAAGCCCTGGCCCAGGTTGATCGCGCCGGTCGCGGTCGCGAGCGCCGACATCTCCGCGAAGATCGTCGTCCCGAGTCCGTCCAGCCTGCGGTTCAGCAGCGGCCTGCCGCCCATGTCCACACCGTCCTCACTGGGGTGTCCGTCGATCCTGCGGGACCATCAGCGGGCGCTGGAGGTCATGGCGGCCATCCTGCGCGCAACCTCTGGAGTTGCTCAACTCCGCTTTGGGCCGCGAGCCGCCCGGGCATCCCACTGTCGCGCAAGAGGAAAGCAGTAAGAAGGCAAGAAGCACTCGAACGGCAAGCAGGCAAGAGGCACTCGAACGGCAAGCGAGACGTACACGCGAGAAGCATGACCCACGGGGGTCGCTTCGGGGGAACGAGAGGAGGGTGACGCCATGCTTATGGGCATCATCCTGGCGGTGGTCTGCATCGTGATGGTCGTCGGCGTTCTGGCCGCCGCGACGGGCGACAGCAGGAGGGCGCGTGCGCGTTCGCGCGGCCGCTCCGGCGGTGGCAGCGGCGGCTGGTGGGCCGGCGGCGGCGGGGGCTTGGGCGGTTCGTGCGGCTCTTCGGGTGGCTCGTCCTGCGGAGGCGGCTCGTCCTGCGGGGGCGGGTCGTCCTGCGGAGGCGGCGGAGGATGCGGCGGCGGAGGCAGCTGACACGGGGCAGCTGGTCCGCCGGGGGAACCGCATCCGTACCGTCCGGCACCACGAAGCGCCCGCCGGGGCAAGAAGTGTGACATTTTCCGCGAATGTGTCGCACTCCCCGGCGGGCGCTTCGCCGTGGTGTCATCTCACGGCGGATGCTTTGCGGTCGCTGTCATCTCCCGGCGCGCGGCTGGCTGTTGGGGGCGCTCGGGGCGCATTCGATCATAAGTGCGCACTTCTTGATTGAACTGTTGAGCTGTGGAGTCCGCGGGGGATGGAAACCGCACGTCGTTGGGTAAAATCGCTGTGGCGGACGCGCCGTTCATGATTTCCTCGTATTCTCCCACCGCAGACCCCGAAATTCTTTCTGACCAGGTAGGCCGGGTGATTTCCCGGCCCCGGCCGGGGTGCGACGAACCATTCACCATTTGCGTGCCAGGGAGCCGACCCATGCTCACGACCCTCAACACTGCCTATTCCGACACGCGCGCGGCCGATCTGGCCTGGGCGCTGGGGCGCGAACCGTTGCCCGCGCTCGCCACCCTCGACCTCGAACTCTCCGGCGCGAAGCTCCAGTTGAGGCTGCTCGGCGCGTCCCACCAGGTGCTCATGGAGGAGCGCCATGGCGTGTGTTCGGAAACCGTCGCCTGCATTCCGGGCAGCAGCACGCCTCTGCCGCTCGGCGTCGCGAAACGGCTCGGCGACTGGGAGTACGAGTTCGCGGCCCGCGTCGAGACGCTGTCGCGCGGCTCGTTCGCGGGCCGCGCACAGGAGTTACTCGCGCTGGTGGCGGACCATCCCAACGGCCTCGTCGGGGTGTTTCCCGGCAGCCCGCACGCCTTCACCGCGATGCTCGCCCAGTGGCACGAGGGGCAGATGCACTGGCGTACGTGGCACGCCTATCCGCAGGACGGCCAACTGGTCGCCACCCGCACGCGATGGGGGGCCAGGGCGGCGGCCCCGGCGCGCAGCGCCCCGAAACCGTCACCGGGCGTGCCAATAGTGGCCTGAGCATGCGGTGGAGGCTGATGCTCCACACGTGTGGGTGACAGGACGTCGCTGGTTCCGTGACGTAGCGTTCGCTGGGTGATCGAGCCGCACACCCAGGCGCCGCCCGGTGCCCCGCCGCCCTGGAGCGGTCCGGGCCCGGCGCGGCTGCCCGTCAGGCCGGCGGTCGGGCGGTTCCTCGTGCTCACCGGTGTCTTCGTCTGCGCGGCCTGCGGACTCGTGTACGAGCTCGAACTGGTCGCACTCGCCTCGTACTTGACCGCAGACTCCGTCACCCAGGCCTCCGTGGTCCTCTCCGTGATGGTCTTCGCGATGGGCATCGGCTCGCTCGCCGCCAAGCGGCTGTGCCGGCGCGCCGCGGCCGCCTTCGGCGCGGTCGAGGCGCTGCTCGCGCTGGTCGGCGGGTGCAGCGCGATGGCCCTGTACGCGGTCTTCGCCTGGACCGGCGACAGGGGCGGGACGGGGGAGGGCGGCTGCCGCTATCCGCTCGTCGCCTTCTCGCTCGCCATCGGGCTGCTCATCGGCGCCGAGGTGCCCCTGCTGATGGAGCTGATCCAGCGGATCCGGCGCCAGGACGCGGGCGGAGCCGTGGCGGATCTGTTCGCCGCGGACTACGTGGGCGCGCTGGTCGGCGGACTCACCTTCCCCTTCCTTCTCCTGCCGCTGCTCGGGCAGTTGACCGGAGCGCTGATCACCGGAACCGTCAACGCGATCGCGGGTGGCGCGCTCGTACTCGGCCTGTTCCGGCAGGACCTGACCCGGCGCGGGCGCCGCGTGCTGGTCGTCACCAACCTCGTCGTGCTCGGGCTGCTGGCCTCGGCAGCCGTCCTCGCCGACGACTTCGAGCGGGCCGCACGCAAAGCCGTGTACGGCGGGGACGTACGGGTGGTGCTGCAGACCGACGTACAGGAGGTCGTCATCACCGGCGGCACGGACGGCCGGTCCCTCCACCTCTTCCTGGACGGGCGGCTGCGGATCAGCGGACGCGACGAGCGGCGCTACCACGAGGCGCTGGTGCACCCGGCGATGGACAACGGGCCACGCGCGCGCGTGCTCGTCCTCGGCGGCGGCGACGGCCTCGCCGCGCGCGAAGTGCTGCGGCACCCGGGCGTACGGCGGGTCGACGTCGTCGAGCCGGACGCGTCCGTCGTGCGGTTGGCGCGCACCGACCCGGTCCTGTCCGTGCTGAACGAGCACGTCTTCCGGGACGCGCGCGTGCGCGTCATCACCGCCGAGGCCTTCGGCCGGCTGAGGCAGACCCGGGACACGTACGACGTCGTCGTCTGCGATCTGCCGGATCCGGGGATCACGGCCAGTACGAAGCTGTACTCGCAGGAGTTCTACGGGCTCGCCCGGCGGGCCCTCGCGGCGGACGGGCGGCTCGTGGTGCACGCGGGTCCCCTGGCGTCGCGTCCGCGGGTCTTCTGGACCGTCGACGCGACGGTACGGGCGGCCGGGCTGCGGACCGTGCCGTACAGCGTCCCCGGGCGCGAGCACGGGTTCGCAGGGGGGCCCGACCGTCCGACGGGCGGCCCGTCGCGATTGCCGCACGACTGGGGGTTCGTGCTCGCGTCCCGTACGGCGCCGGTGCTGTCCCTGCCCAGGGCCGGGCGGGCCGCGGAACACACGCGGCTGTCCGGCCTCCCGCCGTCCACGCTGGTGCATCCTCGGTACGCCGGCTGAGGCTGTCGGGCCTGGTCCTTCGACCGAGCGTGCCGCCTACGCCGACCGAGTTCGGCTGCCCGTGGATCCGGTGGGAATCCCTTGATACGTGGGTGCGGTCCGGGCCCTGCTGGGTAGGCTCGGCAGACATGGAGCATGAGGTGTTCGTTCCGGTTCCCGCCGAACGTCTTCGGGAAGCCCTCGCCGATCCCGCACGGGTGGCCCGGGCGGTGCCCGGGCTCCAGCAGGACGCACGCCAGGCCGCGCCGGAGGGGACGGCGCCCGTCTCCGGGCGTCTGAAGATGCGCGTCGGCGGCCACACCATCACGTATCGCGGAACGCTCCGGGTCGCCGGGCAGGACGACGGGTCCTACTCCGTGGCGGGCGACGCGACCGAGGTTCGCGGCAGTGGCTCGGTGAAGCTCGCGCTCACGTTGTCGCTCCGCCCGGCGGAGGGCGGCTCGACGCTCGCCTTCGAGGGAACGGCCACGGCCGACGGGCGGATCACGGAGCTGCCCGCTGACGCGGTGGCCTCGGCGAGTACACGGTTGTTGAACCGTTTCGCGGAGAGCCTCTCGGCCGACTCCGCGGCGGCTGCGGGGGCAGCCCCCGAGCCCGCCCCCGGAGCCGGTGCCGAGGCGGCGATCGCGCCGCCCGAAGGAGCTCAGGACTCGGAACCCGCCGCCGCCGAGGAACCCTCCCTCTTCGAGACCGAGGTCCCGCCCCCCTCCCTCGCCCACTACGACGAGGACGACTTCGAGGGGGGGTTCGAGGAGGAGGGCGACACGGAACCCCCAGCCGAGGCCGCCCACGCCCGGCGGACGATGATCGGCCGGAGCGCGGAGGAGGTCGATCACGCGCCCCCGCGCGGCCGGTACGCGCCGGTGCCCGCGCCCGAGGCCGTGTCCGGCAGCGCGGTGCTGCGCTGGGCGGCCCCCGCTGCCGCCCTCGTCCTGGCCTCGGCCGTCGTCGTCAACCGCGTCCTGCGCAGACGCCGCTGACCGCTCCGCGGGGCCGCCTGCTCATTCGGTGCTTATGTGGGCGGAGCCGGGGCCGGCGCCCCCAGATCCCCTTGGGCGTCCGCGTAGGCTGCGGTTGTCTGTGGCTGGACGACCCGTGCGGCGGAGCCGACAGGTCGATCCAGCCCCGCGCCTGTGACGGGCGTGGCCCAGTAGGGTCTCCCGGGTGAATAACGAAGACATCACGCTGACCGCGGGCGACGTGGAGGTGACCGTGCAGCCGGGGAACGGTGGGCGGGTCGGGGGACTGCGGATCGGCGGGCTCGAACTGCTGTGCCCGGGCGCGGAGTTCGGCTGCTTCCCGATGGTCCCGTGGTGCGGGCGTGTCAGGGACGGCCGCTTCCGGGACGGCGCCACCGTGCA
>CAMLJW010000338.1 GCA_946480485.1 uncultured Streptomyces sp.
CCAGGCCCTTGGCCGAGTGCAGGGAGGCGAGGGTGACGCCCTGGACGGTCGGGGGATGCTGGGCACCGGCGCGCTCGTCGAGTTCCGCAACGAGGTCGCCGAGGGTGGCGTCGGGCTTGGCAGCGGCGCAGTCCTGTGCGAGGTGGACCAGGGCGGCAAGGGACTCCCAGCGCGCGCGAACGGCGCCGGATCCGGCGGGAGGTTCGCCGGTCCAGCCCTCGCCCGACAGCACGGCTCGTACCTGCGAGGGAAGGTCGACGGCGTCGTCGAGGAGCGAGTCGTTGCCTCCGAAGCGGGCCGCGCCTCGGAGCGCGATGCACGCCTTTCGTACTTCCGCGCGGTCGAAGAACCGCTCGGCGCCGCGCAGCTGATAGGGCACCCCGGCATCGGCGAGGGCCTGTTCGTAGATCTCCGACTGGGAGTTCGCGCGGAAGAGGATCGCGATTTCACCCGCGGGGACGCCGGAAGCGATGAGGTCACGGATACGGCGGGCTGCGCCTTCTGCCTCGGCAGGCTCGTCGGTGTACTCGGTGTAGAGGGGCTCGGGTCCCGGGGCGCGCTGGGAGATCAGCTCCAGGCGGTGTTCGGCGGCGCGGCCGCGGGCCTGGGCGAGCAGACCGTTGGCAAGGTGGACGACCTGGGGTGAGGAGCGGTAGTCGCGGACCAGCTTGACGACTGTGGCGCCCGGGTGGCGGGTGCGGAAGTCGAGGAGATGGTCCGGGGTGGCACCGGTGAACGAGTAGATCGTCTGGCTGGCGTCGCCGACGACGCAGAGGCTCTCGCGCTCGCCGAGCCACAGCTCCAGGAGGCGCTGCTGGAGGGGGCTGACGTCCTGGTACTCGTCGACCACGAAGTGCTGGTACTGGGCGCGGACTTCTTCGGCGATGTCGTGTCGGTCCTGGAGGATGCCCACGGTCAGCAGCAGGACGTCTTCGAAGTCGATGAAGGTGCGGTCGCGTTTGAGATCCTCGTACGCGGCGTAGAGCTGGGCGATCTCGGCCGGGTGGCGGGGGGCTTCGCGGCCGGCCTTGGCGGCGGCGGCCACGTAGTCCGCGGGGATGGTCTGGGTGACCTTGGACCATTCGATCTCGGCTGTGACATCGCGCAGTTCGCCCCGGTCGAGGCGGATGCGGCAGGTGGCCGCGGCGTCGGCGACGAGCTGTATCTTGCGGTCGACCAGCCGGGGCAGGCTCCCGCCGACCGCCTTGGGCCAGAAGTACTGGAGTTGGCGCAGGGCGGCGGAGTGGAAGGTGCGGGCCTGGACTCCAGAGGCGCCGAGCTGGCGGAGGCGGCCGCGCATCTCGCCGGCGGCGCGGTTGGTGAAGGTGACGGCCAGCACACTGGAGGGCTGAAGTATCCCCGCGCGCACGCCGTAGGCGATGCGGTGGGTGATCGCCCGGGTTTTGCCCGTGCCGGCCCCCGCCAGCACGCACACCGGACCGTGCAGGGCAGTGGCGACCTCGCGCTGCTCGGGGTCGAGCCCTTCGAGCACCGCGTCGGCCGTGTCGGGAACCTGCGGGAAGAGGGTGGAGTGCGTTGCTGCTGTCACCCCGCCATGCTGCCAGGTCGGCGGGGACGGATGCGGTGGTTGTCCACAGGGGGAAGCTTGCGGTCGTACTAGGGCGTGTTGCGAAAGTAGCGTCGTCCGCCCGAAGCTTCGAAACACGCCCCAATGCGGCAGTACCCGGCACATCGCGGCAGGCGGCCGGCTCCGCAAGGCGACGCACTCCGCGCCGCCCGGCCCCTCGCCACCCGCTCCCTCGCCGTCCGTTACGGGACCCGAGTGCGGGAATGGGCACGCCGCCGCGTAGGTTCCACCCACTGCGAACGCGTACCCCCAGGAGCGAAGGAGCACGAGAGACATGCCGGGCACTGTGACGATGTACAGCACCACGTGGTGCGGCTACTGCCGTCGGCTGAAGAGTCAGATGGACCGTGAGAGCATCGCGTACAACGAGATCAACATCGAGCAGGACCCGGCGTCCGCGGCGTTCGTGGAGAAGGCGAACGGCGGCAACCAGACGGTCCCGACGGTACGGGTGGTTCCCACCCGGGGAGGTTCTGAGGTCGTCATGACGAACCCGAGCCTCGCACAGGTGAAGCAGGCGCTCGGCGTCTGACGCGCATCACGCACCTGGCCCCCGCCCGACGACCTCTGGCGAGGGCCTCATCTGATCACCCATAGCGGCGCCGGTCGATCAGCGAAGCCGCACACCCGGAACAGGCACGGCCACTTCGGCATAGGACGGTGCGGCCTCCGGCCGGTCCCGTACTGAAGTGGGCCGTTCGCCCGCTGCGTCAGCGGCCACCAGAGCGACGAGCCGCTGCCGCTCGAGCCGGTGACGGAAGGGCTGTTCAAGGACCAGCAACACACGCGGCCGCTGGCCAACGACCCGTTGGCAGAAACCCGTTCTCCCCCTCGGAACGTCCGAGCGCGCACCTCAATCCGGACGCCGATGCTCACCCCTGCACGCCAGAACGCACCAGGACTGAGTCGGTGGCAGCAGTTGCCGACCCTTCGCAGCGCAGGTCGAGCTGAAGATCCCGGTCTGAGCTCGCTAGAGGGCGGTGCCCGGCTTCGGCAAGGGCTTGCCGTACCAGAGCTCGATCAGGCGGGCCGCAATCGAGATCCCGTACGGGGGCAGTACTTCCCCTGACTCGAAGGCGGCCCGCAGGTCTTCGCGGGAGAACCAGCGGGCCTCGTGGATCTCTTCGCCGTCGACGTCGATCTCCGCCGAGTCGGCGCGGGCCATGAAGCCCAGCATGAGGCTGGAGGGGAAGGGCCATGGCTGGCTGGCGACGTACTCGACCTCACTCACGGTGACGCCCGCCTCTTCGAAGACCTCGCGGCGCACCGACTGTTCGATGGACTCGCCCGGCTCGACAAATCCGGCGAGGGTGGAGAAGCGGCCCTCGGGCCAGTGCACTTGGCGGCCGAGCAGGATGCGGTCGTCGTCGTCCGTCACTGCCATGATCACCGCCGGGTCGGTGCGCGGGTAGTGCTCGGCGCCGCAGGCGGGGCAGCGGCGGATGTGGCCGGCCGCTGCGATCACGGTGCGTTCGCCGCAGCGGGAGCAGAAGCGGTGCAGGCGCTGCCAGTTCTCCAGTGCAACGGCGTGCGCCATGAGGCCCGCGTCGCGGGGCGACAGGAGCAGGCCGGCCTCACGCAGTCCCGCGGCGCGTGCGGACTGGTCCATGCGGCCCGGGAGCACGTCCTTCTGGAGCGCGAAGTAGCTGACGCCTTCGTGGTCGGTGCCGAGGAAGTAGCGGTGTGCTTCGGTGAGGGGGGCTTCGAAGGAGGGGGTCATCACGAGTTCGGTCGTGCTGTCCTCCGTCTCGTCGATGAGGACCTGGCCGCCGGAGACCACGAAGACGCGGGTCGTGGGGTGGCTCCACGCCGCGGCGAGCCAGGCTTCGTCGAGCCGGTGGTGGGCGGCCCTGTCGATGCCGCTCGGGGCGGTGAGCGAGAGGGGACGTTCGACGGTGTGATCGGTCCAGGTGGTCACGGGTGCTTCCAACTCCCCCGGTGGAACGGGTATTTCAGCGGGACGTAGGGCAGGACTCGGCAGCGTTCGGCGGGCTCGTGTGGGAGGGCTCTTTCCGTGTGCGTCGCGCCAGTTGTCCGCGAACTCGCCCCACAGGTAGGCCGCGGTTTCGACGCCCTTGAGAGGGGGGTCGAGTCCGAGCTTCTCGTTGGGGGCGTGCCGGCCGTCGGACGGGAGGGAGATACCGAGGAAGAGCACGGGTGCCGCGAGGACTGCCTGGAGGTTCGCGGCTGGTCCTGACGCGGGTCGTCGGAGGGCCACTGGGCGAAGACGGCGGGGGCGCCTGATGTCGCCCAGACCGAGGCGGTCGGGAAGCCGGTCTCCTGGAGCAGCTTGGCCGCGAGCCGGCCGGCACTGCGCCGTACGTCCGCCGTGTGGCCGGGCTGGGCCGACACGGACGGGATGCGCAGCCACTCGGCGAGGTCGTCGAGGAAGGCGGCGCGGTGGTTCTCGATGGACGTGCGGACAGCGCTGTCCGGAGTCTTGCTCATGGCCTCGAGCCTAGCCGTCCACGCGCGCGTGCTGGTCCGGCGGTTTCTCGGGGGCCGCTTCCTGCGGTTCCTCCAGGAGGAGCCGTTCCAGGGCGGCCCGGTCCGGCAGGGCATCGGGGCGGACGACCTCGCCGCGGCGCACGTACAGGAAAGCGGCCTTGACGGACTCCAGGGGTACGCCCCGCTGCTCGGCCCAGGCGAGCCGGTAGAGCGCGAGCTGGAGGGGGTCGCCGGTGTATGTGCGGTTGGTCTTCCAGTCGACGATCTCGTACGTCGCCTCGTCACCGTCGTCTTCCTTGTAGACGGCGTCGATACGGCCTCGTACGACGCGTCCGGCGATGGTGAGCTGGAAGGGTGCTTCGACGCGGTAGGGCGTGCGGTGGGCGTAGGCGGTGCGTTCGAAGGCGTCCTTGAGGCCCTCCAGGTCGCGCTCATCGGCGATCTCGGCCTCGCTGCCGGGTAGGTCGTCCGGCTCCAGCATGGGTAGCCGCAGCTCTTCGAAGCGGGACTCGACCCATGCGTGGAACCGGGTGCCGCGGCGTGCAGCGGGCTGCGGAGGCTGCGGCATGGGGCGGGCCAGCTCCTGGGCGAACGCGTCGGGATCAGCGGCCAGGCGCAGCAGCTGGGAAGCGGTCAGCGAGGCGGGCAGAGGTACGTCCGTGACGCCCTCTCGGGCGCGCAGGAGCTCTCCGGTGAGGGCGTCCAGGTCGCGGTCCCAGGAGGCGATGGTGCGTGCTTCCTCGGGGGTGAGGGACGTGGTCTCGGAAGGGTGCGGGCGGGCGTCCGGGGCCGGAGCGGGGTGCGGGATCTTCGGACGGTTCCGGGTCCACGGTTCCCGGTCGCCGGCGTCCTCGTCCGTGAAACCGGTCTCTTGGTAAGACGGTTCGTCCTCCTGGGGCGGAGGCGGCCAGTCCGGATCGTGGTGGGGGGCGTGGGTGTCGTGGGCCGACGGGTGCGCCACCTCGTGGGAATGGCCGGACTCCAGGTGGGCGAGCACCGTCTTGGCGGCGGCCCGTCGGAGCGCCAGCGCCGCGTCGTCCAGCGGAAGCGGCCACGCGTGGTCGCCGGCCGCCTTGTGCAGCGCCGGGTTCTCCTCGTCCTCCTCGGGTTCGTCCGCCCAGGCCTCGATTTCGCCGTACCCGGCCGCGCAGTGCTCGTACAGGGCTTGCAGGAAGTCGGAGGGTCCGCGTGACTTCTTCTGGGACGGGCCCCACCAGTGGCCGGAGCCGAGCAGCAGGGAGCGGGGGCGGGTGAACGTGACGTAGCCGAGGCGGAGTTCCTCGGTGCGCTGGTGACCCTTCATGGCCTCGTGGAAGGCCTTCATGCTCCTGGAGTCCCAGGCGGCGATGTCGGGCAGTGTGTCGGCGTCGCCGCGCAGTTCATGTGGCAGAACCCTGCCCTGGGCGGTCCACTTCTCGCGGCCCTGGGTACTGGGGAACGTTCCGGTGACCAGTCCGGGGACCGCGACGACGTCCCACTCCAGGCCCTTGGACTTGTGGGCGGTGAGCACCTTGACGGTGTTCTCGCCGCCCGGCAGTGCGTTGTCGAGGCCCTTCTCGTACTGGGCGGCCGTGCGCAGGAATCCGAGGAACGCGAGGAGGGTGGCCTCGCCGTCGTTGGCGGCGAAGGACGCGGCGATGTCGAGAAAGTTGGCCAGAGTCTCGCGGCGGCGGGCGGCCAGGGCGTGCGGGGACGCGGAGAGCTCCACTTCCAGGCCGGTCGTGGCGAGGACCCGGTGCAGGACGTCCATCAGTGGGTCGGCGAGCGAGCGGCGCAGGTCGCGGAGCTCTGCGGCGAGCCGGGCGAACCGCACGCGCGCGTCCGGCGAGAAGGGCAGCCCGTCGTTGTCCCCCTCGCCCCCGAGGGGCGTCTCCAGGAACGTGTCGAGGGCG
>CAMLJW010000339.1 GCA_946480485.1 uncultured Streptomyces sp.
TTCCTGCCGCCGCGCCGGCCACGGTGCAGACCGCGCCGACGGCCGAGCCGCTCGTGCCCGCTTCGGCGAACCCGCCCACCGCGTCCGGGGCCCCGCCCCCCGCGGCGTGCCCCGGGCCCGCGCGGCGCGGGGCCCCTGCGGGGCGCGGGGTCGGGTGCCCCCCGGCGCCCACCCCCGCGCGCCACTCCGCCGGGCCGGCTTCCGCGTGCCATGCGCGGTGGTGGCATCGGGGGCTCGCTGTGGGTGTGCTCACCACGGGCCGCGTCCGAGTGCGCCGCGGCGTCCCTGGGCGTGCCGCCCTCGCGGCCCGCCTCACGGCGGCTGCCCGCAGGTCCGCGCACTGCGGGCCTGCCAGAGCCCCGCGCCGCCCCTTCCGCCGGCCCGTCCGCCGACCCGTCCGCCGCACCGAGACCGTTACCGCGCGCATGGGCCGCATCCCCGCGGCCGGTCCCCCGTTCACGCGTCGTTTTCCCGCCGTCGGCCCCCCACTCCCTGTCCATGTCCGCCACCCGCGACTGCGCAGGTACCCGAAAGGCCTCCGTTCCCGGACGAGCATCCACCGCCGGACGAGCATCCACCGCCGGACGAGCGTCCGCCGCCGGGCGCGTCTTTGCCGCCGGGCGGGCCACTCCCGGGCGGGCCTCCTCCGAGGGATCCCCGACGGAGCCGTGCGCGCCCGAGGTACCCCCCGGGGAGCCGTGCGCGTCGCGCGGACCGGCCTGCTCCAACGGTGCCCTCCTCCTGGCTTGGCGGTACTTGTGGCCCTTGCGGCCGATGTGGCGGTAGTCCAGCACGATAGGCGGAGGGCGCCGTAGTGCAAACCTCGTTCATACCAATTAAGGCTTACCTACCGACGATCGTGAATCGGTGGTCCCTGCGTGCCCGTTCCCGCCCGGCCGCAGCCGCACCCGGAGCCGGAGTCGACCGGTCACAACGGCGAGTCCCGGCCCACCCGCGCCCGGGCTGGCTGCCGCCTCTTCCGCACCCTGCGCCCGAGGACGCCTGCGCCACCTGCCCGCGCAGCTGCGACGCGGAGCGCATCGCCAAGTGACGGCCGCCGCAGCCGACTGACGGCCTCTGCGCGTCCCGGAAAGCCTCCGTGCGTCTCGGGGGCCTCCCAGCATCGCGTAAGATCCAACTGGAACTGAGATATCCCACCAAGTCGTCCCACAAGGACACCTCGCGGGTTACAGGTGATTCACAACTTCCTCACTCATCTCGGGAACTTTCCATGGACCGTCCGTACGGGTACCCTCAGTCGAACTCAACTCCCGTCCCTCGCGCGGCAGTTCGAGCAGATTGTCGCCCTGCGCATTCCCTTGCACTCCGTTGGCGGCCTCTTGCCCCGAAACCCCCTGAGGGCCGGCGGGTTTGGGCCAATATGGCGGGCGTTACGCCCTATCCCAATGCAAGGGACCCCAGATGAGACTGACCGACATATCGCTGAACTGGCTGCTTCCGGGCGCCGTACTGCTCCTGGGCATGCTGGCGGCGGTAGCGGTACTCGCGCGCAACAAGCGCTCCGGGGAGAACGCGAACGCGGACGACTCGTGGGAGCGCAGCGAGGACCGGCGCCGACGCAAGGAGGCCGTTTACGGCACGGCTTCCTACGCACTCCTGTTCTGCTGTGCGGCGGTCGCCGCCGCGCTCTCCTTTCACGGCCTGGTCGGCTTCGGCAGGCAGAACCTGAACCTCTCCGGAGGCTGGGAGTACCTGGTTCCGTTCGGCCTCGACGGCGCCGCGATGTTCTGCTCGGTGCTCGCGGTGCGCGAGGCCAGCCACGGTGACGCGGCACTCGGCTCCCGGATACTCGTGTGGACGTTCGCGGGCGCCGCGGCCTGGTTCAACTGGGTGCACGCGCCCAGAGGGGCGAGTCACGCGGGCGCCCCGCACTTCTTCGCGGGTATGTCCCTGTCTGCCGCGGTGCTGTTCGACCGCGCGCTGAAGCAGACCCGCCGTGCGGCGCTGCGCGAACAGGGACTGGTGCCCCGGCCGCTCCCGCAGATCCGGATCGTACGGTGGCTGCGTGCCCCTCGTGAGACCTTCGCCGCCTGGTCGCTGATGCTTCTGGAGGGTGTGCGCACTCTGGACGAGGCGGTCGAGGAAGTGCGCGAGGACAAGCGGCAGAAGGAGCAGAACCGGCGACGCCGGCGCGACCAGGAGAAGCTGGATCGGGCGCGTCTGCGGGCGATCACCCGCGGCCAGCGCGGACTGATCGGACGCGGCGCCAGGCATGTCGAGGTGCAGGCCGTGCCCGCCTCCTCGGCGCCCGCCCAGGTCACCGCGGAGCCTGCCCTATCGGCTCCGGAGCCACTGCCCGTGCGCGCCCGTCCCTCCCTTACAGCCGTCCGGCGCGGCACTGAGCCGGTCACTGTCGACCTCACCGCCGAGGACGACACGATGTCCCTGCCGCGGCTGGACTCCCTGGAGCGCAAGCTCAAGGACCTGGAGCAGCAGTTCGGCTGAGCTGTATGTGTTCCTCAAGGCTCGATTCGCCTCCGGGGCGCGCTGCATCGATATGCCCCGCAGGGGCTCGCCGGGGTCGAGAGCAGGACCGGCTCGCGCTCTCGACACCGGCGAGCCCCTGCGGCTCACTCGCCGGTCCTGAGCCGTACGGCACTCAGGGTCGGCGGGAAGCAGCAGGCAGGGCAGCTCGCCGTGTACTCGTCCGGGTCGATGCCTGCCGAAGGGCGGTACGAAGCCCGAGTACACCCGCGGTGCCGTACCGGCCCACCGACAGCGGGGCGCGCTGCCGCCGCGCCTGACCTGCGGTCTCGCCCGCGCTCCGGCACTCTGGGCAGATGGGAGCGTGGGAACTCCTGCTGATCGGCGTGGTGATACTGCTCGGTCTCAGCGGGGTGCCGGTGCCTGGCGCGCCGGGATCGTGGCTCGTGTGGGCCGCGGTCCTGTGGTGGACGTTCGAGGATCCCGAGGGGCTCTCCTGGGCGGTCCTCGTGGGCGCTACCTGCGTCCAGTTCCTCTCCCAGGTGATCCGCTGGCAGCTGCCACCACGCCGACTGCCCGAGAGCGGCGCCACACGCCGAATGACGGTGTACGCCGGGGTCGGAGCACTGCTCGGCTTCATCGTGCTGCCCGTGCTCGGCACGATCCCCGGATTCCTGGGCGGGATGTACCTCTGCGAACGGCTGCGGCTCGGCGGGCGCAAGGACGCTGTGGCCTCGGTCCGCCAGGTGATGCGCTCGGGCGGGACCAGCGTGCTGGTGGAGCTGTTCGGGTGCCTGCTGATCACAGGGGCATGGCTGGGCTCGGTCGTCTCACGGTCCGCATAGACACTCCAGACGGAAACTCCGGACAGAAACTCCGCACAGGCACTCCACACATCGGATCCCTCTCTGGCAGCCCATCCCGGCCTCACGCGCCAGTGGAACGTGTGTGTGCACCGGATCCGCGATCATCTGGCACCGCGCACCCTGGCGTCGCCGGCCGCCGGGCCCGGGGCCGGGGTGAAAGCCCTCCGAGGTCGCCTGCCGGTCGGCGCCCCTTCCAGTGCGAGGAGTTGCAGCTTCCGGTCCAGCCCGCCCGCGTAACCGGTCAGCGATCCGTCCGCGCCGATCACCCGGTGGCACGGGCGGACGATCAGCAGCGGGTTGGCGCCGATCGCGCCGCCGATGGCGCGGACGGCGGCGCGCGGCGCGCCGATCCGCTTGGCGATCGCACCGTACGTGGTGGTCGCGCCGTACGGCACGGAGTCGAGGGCGGCCCAGACCCTCATCCGGAAGTCGGTTCCTTCCGCCCTCAACTCCAACTGGAACTCCTTCAGTTCGCCCGCGAAGTACGCGGCGAGCTGTTGCCCGGATTTCCGGAAGAGCTCCGGGGAGCGCCGCCAGCCGGGCTGCGGGGTACGGCCGCCCTTCTGACCGGGCACCGAGAGGGAGGTCAGGGCGCCTGTCTCGTCGGCGGTGAGGAGGAGTGGGCCGACGGGGCTGTCGAGCGTCGTGCAGTACGTGGGCAGGGGTGGGGGCGTCATGTTCCTCATTCCTCGACTTCCGACTCACTCCGGTTTCTTCCGGGGACTTGACGGACGACGGCCCCGGCCTCTGTCTCTGCCGCTGCCGGTGTCTCTGCCGGTGTCTCCGCCGCTGTCTCTGCCTCCAGGTGCCGCAGGGCATAGGAACCCCAGGGTCGCCAGCCGCCGGGGACGTGTTCCCCCGGCGGGGCCACGTCCGGGTCGCCGAGTGCTCGCGCACGGATGACGGCCACGGTGCGTGGATCCATGCCGGGCAGCGCCATCAGGGCATCCTCCGCTTCGTCGCGGTCGGCACCCGCGTCGAGACGCAGACGCCCGTCGGCGAGGGTGGCGGCGGGGGCACCGAGGGTGCCGTCGGGTTCGGCCGCCGCGAGGACGGCCGGCTCGGGAAAGACATGCGTGAGCGTGCCGCAGGGCGCGTCGAGCGCCTTCCCGTACGCCCGTACCAGCCGCTCGGCCTCGTTGCGCCCGTCCCGCCCCACCACCGCCTGCCCCACCACCGCCCGTATCGCCAGTTCCTCCGGATCGGCGGCACCCGGCGAACGCAGCCCCGGCCGAGCGGCCACCAGCGGTGCCAGCCGTGGATCGGCGGCCAGCCGCTCGTCCACGGCGTACGGATCGGCGTCGAGATCAAAGAGCCTGCGCAACCGCTGTACGGCGGTCGGGAGGTCACGGAGGTCGGTGAGGTGAAGCCGGGCGTCGAGCCAGCCGCTGGGGTGGTTCGGGGCCGGCGTCCCTCGCCCTGACGGGCGTTCCTCGACGGCGACGACTCCGGTGCCGTACGGGAGGCGCAGGGTACGGCGGTAGGTGCGGGAACCCGAGGCGCCGGCCACCTCCTCGATACCCGGTACGGCCTCGGTGGCCAGAAGATCGAAGACGGGGCCGACCTGGTACGGGCCGCGGTGGGCGAGGCGCAGCGGGATGCCGGCCGACGGGGTGGCATCCGCGCGGCGTGCAGCGGCGCACCGGCGGCGGGGTGCGGCGCCGCGCAGCTCGCTGGGCGTCGACGCGTACACCGCGCGCACCGTGTCGTTGAACTGGCGCACGCTGGCGAAGCCGGACGCGAAGGCGATCTCTGTGATCGGCAGCTCCGTGGTCTGCAGCAGTACCCGGGCGGTGTGCGCGCGCTGGGCGCGCGCCAGGGCGACCGGGCCCGCGCCCAGTTCCGCTGTGAGCTGCCGCTGAACCTGGCGGGCGCTGTAGCCGAGGCGTCGCGCGAGCCCGGCGACGCCCTCGCGGTTAACGACGCCGTCCCCGATCATCCGCATCGCCCGTCCCACGACGTCCGCGCGGACGTTCCACGCGGCGGAACCGGGCACGGCGTCCGGGCGGCACCTCCGGCACGCCCGGAACCCGGAGCTCTGCGCGGCGGCGGCCGTCGCGTAGAACCGCACGTTCCGCCGCTTCGGCGTCACCGCAGGGCAGCTCGGCCGACAGTAGATACCGGTCGTCTCCACAGCGAAGAAGAACTCCCCGTCAAACCGAGCGTCCCTGCTCCGCACGGCCTCGTACCTGGTCTCCTCGTCCCTCACACTCCCCAGTGTGCGCCGTCCCGACCCACTGGGCTGGCGGATTTCGGACACGACGTTGGCGGCTGCACTCCGTCAGGGGCGTGGGGCCGTGACCTATGCGACTCCCCGCTGTGTGGGCGTCGGTCACCCACTGACGGCCCGCGCCCGGGGGTCACGTCCGTTCAGGTCGCGTCCGTACAGCTCCGTCCGTTCAGCGTGAAGTCGTACGGCGCCGAGTTGTTGCCCGACCAGGACGCGATGAAGCCGACGCCGAACCTGTCGCCCGCGGCCACGGACTCGTTGTAGTCGGCGGCGGTGGCGGTCACCTGGGAGCCGTCCTGGTCGAAGCTGCCGTCCCACATATCGGTGATGGACTGGCCATCCCGGAACTTCCAGCCGATACGCCAGGTGTGCAGGGCCTTGGT
>CAMLJW010000340.1 GCA_946480485.1 uncultured Streptomyces sp.
GACTGCGACCCCGTCACCCGCACCCGCGAAATCGAAGACGACCGCGGCATCCGCAGCCTCACCCGATGCCACCTCTGCAACCCCAAAGCGAAAGGCCAAGCAGCATGACCGAACCACTCTGGGACGCAGCCGCCACCACCGAACCCCACAACCTCGAAGCCGAAAAAGCCGCCCTCGGCTCCACCTTCTTCGACCTCGCCGCAGTCGACACCATCGACCGCATCCTCACCGGCCCCGAAGACTTCCACGAGCCCCGCCACCAGATCGTCTACCGAACGATCATCGACATGGCCTGCCGCGACCGAAACCCCAAGATCGACCCCATCACCGTCGCTGCCGAACTCCTCGCCACCGGCGAACTCACCAAAGTCGGCGGAGCCCCCTACATCCACGAACTCGCCCAATCCGTACCCGTCGTCGGCAACGCCGCCGGATACGCCGAGATCATCCGCGAACACGCCCAACTCCGCGCCATCCTCCGCGCCACCCGCGCCGGCACCAGCCGCGTCCTCGCCGCCACCCAAGCCGCCGCCGAAGTCCTCGAAGCCGTCATGTCCGACCTCCAGGCCGCAGCCAAAGGCGTCACCGTCGCCGACGAACGGCTCTCCGTCGCCGACCGGTGGATGAGCTTCATCGACGAACTCGAAGCCGGACACGACCCCCGCGCCCTTGACACCCCCTGGCACGACCTCAACGACGTCATCGAACTCAAACCCGGCCAACTCATCACCGTCGGCGCCGCCACCGGCGGCGGCAAGTCCCTCTTCGGCGTCAACCTCGCCGCCCACGTCGCCCTCACCCGAGGCCGCCCCGCCCTCGTCGCCTCCATGGAAATGGGCGGCGGTGAACTCATGGCCCGCCTCACCGCCGCCGAAGCCGGCGTCAACGTCGAAAAGCTCATCCGCCGCAACCTCACCCCCAGCGACTGGGAAAAAGTGTTCCGCGCCGCCCCCAAGCTCCAAAACGCCCACAACTTCGTCCTCGACGACAGCCCCAACCTCACCATCGGCAAGATCCGCACCCGCGTCCGCTGGATGGCAGGCACCGGCCGCCCTCCGGCCATCGTCGTCGCCGACTACCTCCAGCTCGTCACACCCGAGCCCAGCAAGAAAGACCGCAACCGGGCCAACGAAGTCGCCGAGATCAGCCGCAACCTCAAGCTCCTAGCGATGGAGTTCGAGATCCCCGTCGTCGCCCTCGCCCAGTTCAACCGCGGCGCCGTCGGCCGCGAGCCAACCGTCTCTGACTTCAAGGACTCCTCGGCGATCGAGCAGGACTCCAACGTCATCGTCCTCATGCACAAGCCGCCGCCCGCCGACCCCGAGATGGGCGTCCCGGACCGCTCCGGCGAGATCGATCTGATCGTCGCGAAGAACCGCAACGGGCCCGCCGGACGCATCGTCCCGCTCATCCTCCAAGGCCACTACGCCCGACTCCGCTCGATGGGACCCAAGCTGTGACTATCCAGGCAATCGACACGTACTACGCCGGGCACTACTTCCGCTCCCGCCTCGAAGCCCGCTGGGCCCACGTCTTCAACGACCTCGGACTCCGCTGGGAATACGAACCCCAGGGCTACCTCGTCGGCGAACACCGCCGCCCCTACCTGCCCGACTTCTACCTCACCGACCTCGGATGGTGGATCGAGGTCAAAGGGGACACGCAGCGTCTCGACGTCAGCCTCCTCGAAGACGCGGTTCACCCCACCCACGGACTCGGCCGCACCGACCCGTGGCATCGGACCAACATCTTGATCCTCGGGCCCATACCCGCCTACGGCGACACCGTCCCCGCACACTTCAGCATCAGCTGCTCAGCCATCGGCCGCGGTCCCCTCGCCTGCGACAGCGGGTGCCCCTTCACCAGCGCCCTGTTCGGGCTGCACCACTTCGCACCCATGGCGGACTTCCCCAAGTCCAGCCCCGAGCTGGACGCGCGCCGCCTCAACGCACTCCTCGTACCCGCGTGCCGGCCGACGGTCCACCGACCGGACTGCGACCTCACCGAGTCGATACCCATCGCCCAGGCGCCCCCCATGCCGCGCCTCGAAGCCGCCTACCTCCTCGGCCGCACCGCCCGCTTCGAACACGGCGCAGCTGCCTGATCCGCCCGAGTGGCAGATCCGCTGCCCCTGGTGCCACGCCCCACCCGGTACGCGCTGCACCAGCCCCCGCGGCCGACGCCTCCAAGTCGCATCCCACGACGCACGCATCACCACCTGGACCACCCGCACCCAACCCGATGAAGGAGCCACCCGGTGAACGCGTACGAACGCCTCCTCGCCGAAACCATCCCGGTCCGACCCGCACCACCCCAGCCCAGCCCACATCCCACACCCCCCGGCCACCACTGGACCCCGCAGGAGCAAGACGCCCACTGGAACGACCTCTGCCAAGCCGTCGGCGCCACCCGCGAACAACGCCCCCACCTCCGCGCCATCCCCGCCGCCTAACCGATCAACACCGCGCGACCCCAACCCCACCACCCGCCAACACCACGACAGGAGCAAACCGTGACCACGTACCGCATCGAGTTCGGCCCCGCCTGGCCCGTCCCGCCGATCACCGTCGACTACAGCGACCCCAACACTGCGGCCCGCACCGTGGCCGAGCACGCCATCCCGCACCTGCGCCCCGTGCTCGCCGAGAAGGGACACCCCGAGTACGCCGACTGCTTCTTCCACACCGACCAGGAGCGCACCGTCGGCCAGTTCATGTGGCTGGACCTGGCGGGCGAGAAGTCCGCGCAGTTCTGCCCGGCCCGGCTCACGCCCGTCGCCGCCGTCTCGTCTGCCGTGTAGCCCCCGCCGCACACCACCCCGCCCGCATCCGGTTACGCCACCACCCACCAAGGAGCAGCATGACCAGCCAGCCCGACCAGCCCGCCGAAGAGCCCACCGCCCCGGATCGCAGCGTCCGGCCCGTCATCGAACACGCGCTCGCCGACTACTACGACGGCAACACCGAACTCGCCCGGACCCTCATCGACCGGCTGATCGCCGAAGGGAAGGCCGAGTGATGCCGATCTACCTCCAAGCGCCCACGCCCGCGAACGGCGGACCCGACGGCCGCGGCTGGACCCGGCTGTCTATCGGCTCCATGGGCGCGCTGGTGGACGACGAGTGCGCGCTCCGGCCCCGCGACTACAGCCACCTCGTCGAGTCACAGGACACCCGGCGGGCCCGCTACGGCGGTTACGGCCCGTGCGTCGGCAGCGGCGACTGCGTGCAGTGCCCGATCCTTCAGTCCGCGCCACGGCACCTGGACTCACTCGATGACCGGGTTCTCGTCCGGGTCCACCCGTCGGACGGGCGCCCGTACCTGATGAACCGTCCCGAAGACGGCTGGGCTTCTCTAGCGAAGCGCTGGACGTGGCAGGACCTGGCTCGGCTCGACGGCTGGGAAATCGGCCGCCGTCACTGCGACGAGCACAGCGACGGCTTCTGGCTGATCCGCGCCACCGCGCCCGCCTCGTGAACGCAGGCGACCCGCCCAGTTCGTACCTGGGCGGGTCTACCCAGACCCTACCCACCGCCGTGCCGCTTTCGGGCGGCCGGCCCCTCCAAGGAGAACCGATGACCGACACCACCCCGTCCCGCCGTGCTGGGCTCCGCGACGAGATCGTGAAAGCCCTCGGCCAGATCGAGATGGTGCCGCCTGTTGCGCACCGCCGGGAGCAGGCCGACCACGTTCTCGCGGTCTTGTACCGGGAGTGGCCGTGGCTTCGTGCTGAGGCCGAGGACGCCGCGTCTGTTGTTGTGCCTGCCGCAGACCGAGTGAAGGCCATCGCTGACGCGATCGGCCCGAACATGCTCTTCGGCCTCCAGGGCGCCGAACTCTTCGGTGAGCCGGGGCAGGAGCGGATCCGGGACTGGATCAAGTGGATCTCGGAGACAGTGGCCGCACTGCCCGCCACGGCGCTGCCTGCGCCCGCAGACCGGGCCACCGTGCTCCGCGAAGCAGCCGACCGCATCGAGACGTTGATGGATCAGGCTTACGAGCGCGCCCTGTCTGACCACGAGATCGGCTGGGCAAACGGCCTTGAGGACGCCATGCGCGAGCTGCGCCGTATGGCCGCCGCCGTGCCTGCCGTGGGTGTGGCCGCCGAGACGCCACCAGCCTTTGGGGCCGACCGCGACAGCAACAACACCCCCAAAGCCGGCCCAAAGGCCGAGATGGTCCACGCCTGCCCGCCCGGCGGCTCCGGCCTCACCCCCTGCTGCGGGCGGACCCCGTTCGAACTCCCGCTCACCGACCGGATCAGCAGCGAGGCGCCCGTCACCTGCCGCCCGGCTGTTGAGGCGCAGCCCGGCAACGACACCAAGACGCCCGTCGTCGCCTACCGGTCCACCGGGGCCCGCGTCCTCCGCTGCCTGAGCCACTACCCGGACAACGCTGCGTTCCGCGAGGGAGACCTGCACCCGGTCACGTCGGAGGACCTTCCAGACGGCGGTCTGTGTACCAAGTGCGGCGTTGACGTCCTGATCCCGCAGCAGCCGTCGACTTCGCCGTAACAGGCCCGTCCCGCGCCCTCAGTCGCCCGCGTGGCGCCTCGAGGCCCGAGTAGGCAGTTCCGCTTACTCCGGCCCCGAGATCGTGGCTTAGGCGGGCGCACAGGGATTCCAGCCCCACCCTGGAATCGCTCAGCGCCCGCCTGACTGCCTCGCAGCACCCCGACCCACCCGAACCCCACACCACGGCCCGGCAACCGCCACAGGCCCCACCGAAGCCCGCGAAGGAGCACCACATGACCGACCCGTACCGCGTCCTCGTCACCGGCTCCCGTATCTGGACCGACGGACAGACCATGTGGCGCGCCCTCGCCGACACCGTTCATGGCATCCCCATCGACCAGGACATCGTCATCGTCCACGGCTCCTGCCCCACCGGCGCCGACGCCATGGCCGATGAATGGGCACGCGGCTTCGGCGCCACCATCGAACGCCACCCCGCGAACTGGCGCCCCACAGGCAGGCTCGACCGATCCGCCGGGTTCCGGCGCAACGCGGAGATGGTCGCCCTCGGCGCGGACGTCTGCCTCGCGTTCATCCGCAACGGATCGCGCGGCGCCTCCCACACCGCCGCCCTCGCCGAACAGGCCGGGATCCCGACACGCCGCTTCACCACCGCGCGGGTGTTGCGCCCGGCACCCGAGGAGCAGCCATGACCCCCGCCGACCTGTGCGGCCAACCGCACCACGACTACCCCGAAACCCTCTGCACCCAGCCCGCCGGCCACTACCGCCGCGACCGCGACCCGCACGGCGGACCACTCATCATCAACGGCGCCGAATGCGGCGGCGCCGCATGGGACGAACCGAATGAGCAGCACGTGATCCAGCCCGGCCAGACCTACCGCCACTGCGACCCCCGCGAATCCATCCGAATCCGCATCGTCCGGTACACGCCCGGCGCTGCCCGCGTCTACGTCGTCGACGCCGTCACCGGCAAACGGCACCGGCAGATCCTCGTCACCCACCTTCACGCCAGCCCGACCACGAAGACCGGGCAGCCCCGCCGCAGCGGCTACGCACTGGAGCAACCGTGACCGGCCCGTCATCCACGCCCCGCGGTGAGTGCGCCGGAAGGCCCGGCGTCACCTGGCAGACCGAACTCGTCCGCGTCGAGCAGCACGTTGATGACGACGCACCCGACCCCGCCCCGCCAAACCGGGCCACCCGCCGCGCACTCGCCCGCGCCGCACGCAGGAGAAACCGATGACCGACCGCATCCCGCTCGACGACCTCACCAGCGACCAACTCGACGCCCTGTACGAGCGTGTCGAAGCAGCCGAGGAGACCGAGTCACAGCGGCAACTCGCCACCGCGCGGGAAGCCCTCGCCTCTGCGACCACCCGAGCCGCCCGCGCCGAGGCCGCCATCGCCCGCGTCACGGCCGTCCGTGGCCAGTGGCAGGGACGC
>CAMLJW010000341.1 GCA_946480485.1 uncultured Streptomyces sp.
TCGGAAAGCGGGCGGGGTCTGGTGCGTGCGATTCCAGCGTTGTCGTCAGTCGCCGACGCTCCGCGTCGACTCCCCCGCGGGGCCCGACGACCCAGGAGTTCGACATGATCAAGCATGCGTCGATCAGGCACGCACCGATCAAGCACGCACCGCCGCCGCCCTCGCAGGGGGGTCGGCCCGCCGCCGTACCATACGACGTTGATCCGTACACCCATAGATGCACACACCCACAGATGCGCACATCCGTACGATTCCGATCCGTACGATGGCGATCCGTACGACGCGCACATGCCCGCACACATGCCAAGCTGAAGACGGACGCCCGCGCCCATCCCACCGAGGAACCGAACTCCGATGAGCCCCGCCGAAGGCGACCGTGACATCCAGCGCATCCTGATCGTCGACGACGAGCCGGCGGTGCGCGAAGCTCTCCAGCGCAGCCTCGCCTTCGAGGGCTACGGCACCGAGGTCGCCGTGGACGGCGCGGACGCCCTGGAGAAGGCGATCGCCTACCAGCCCGACCTGGTCGTCCTGGACATCCAGATGCCGCGGATGGACGGTCTGACGGCTGCCCGCAGGATGCGCGGCGCGGGCACCACCACGCCCATCCTCATGCTCACCGCCCGCGACACGGTCGGCGACCGCGTGACCGGGCTCGACGCGGGCGCCGACGACTACCTGGTCAAGCCGTTCGAGCTGGACGAACTCTTCGCCCGCGTCCGGGCCCTGCTGCGCCGCAGCTCCTACGCGGCGGCGGGCGCGGCCCAGGACGACGAGGCCCTGACCTTCGGCGACCTCCGCATGGACCTCACGACCCGTGAAGTCATGCGGGGCGGACGGCAGATGGAGCTCACCCGCACGGAATTCACCCTGCTGGAGATGTTCCTGGCCCACCCGCGCCAGGTCCTCACGCGGGAGCAGATCCTGAAGGCGGTATGGGGCTTCGACTTCGAGCCGAACTCGAATTCGTTGGACGTGTACGTCATGTACCTGCGCCGCAAGACCGAGGCGGGCGGGGAGCCGCGTCTCGTGCACACGGTGCGCGGTGTCGGATATGTGTTGCGATCAGACGGCGCGGAGTGAAGAGGGCAGTGGCAAGGGTCGTACGGCGATTCCGGTCGCTGCCGATTCGCTCGCGCTTGGCGTTGCTGGTCGCGGCGGCGGTGGCGTTCGCGGTGGCGGCGGTTTCGATGGCCTGCTGGTTCATCGTGCAAGGGAAGCTGTACGACCAGCTGAACGAGGACTTGCGGGCCAAGGCGAACAAGTCGCAGGACTACGCCGACGTCCAGGCGCTCCTCAACAGCTGCCCCCGGACGCCGACGGGCGCGACCGGTTTCCGGCAGCCGCCCGACTACTACGTCCAGCTGATCAAGGAGGACGGCACAGCCTGCGTCTCCGCGAACTCCGCGGGCGTGGTGAAGGTCGTCAGCAGCGACACCGAGGTGATCGAGAACGTCGCCACCGGCCGGGGGACGTTCCGCAACGGCACCGACAGTGAAGGCGATTCCGTACGGGTGCTGACCGCGCCCCTGGTCATCGATGTGGGCCCCGGCGCTCGAAGTGTCTCCGACAACACCGCCTTCCTCATCGCCTTCCCCCTCAAGAGCACCGAGTCCACCCTCAACGAACTGGCCCTGCTCCTCCTCGCCGTCTCCGGCATCGGAGTGGTGGGCGCCGGAGTCGCCGGCCTGTGGGTCGCCCGCGCCGGCCTCCGCCCCGTCGACCACCTCACCGACGCGGTCGAACACGTGGCCCGCACCGAGGACCTCACCATCCGCATCCCCGTGGAGGACGAGAGCGAGGACGAGATCGCCCGTCTCTCCCGTTCCTTCAACTCCATGGCCTCGGCCCTCGCCTCGTCCCGCGAACTCCAACAGCAGCTCATCGCGGACGCGGGCCACGAACTCCGTACGCCGCTCACCTCACTCCGTACGAACATGGAACTCCTCACCCGCAGCGAGGAGACGGGCCGGGCGATCCCGCCGGAAGACCGCAGGGCGCTGCTCGCTTCCGTGAAGGCCCAGATGACCGAACTGGCCGCCCTGATCGGCGACTTGCAGGAGCTCTCACGTGCGGACGTGGGCCAGCAGGACCGCGTGCAGGTGGTCTCGATGGAGGACACGGTGGAGTCGGCCCTTCGACGCGCCCGCCTGCGCGGGCCGGAGCTGACGATCACATCCGACCTCCAGCCCTGGTACGTGCGCGCCGAACCAACCGCCCTGGAACGGGCGATCGTGAACGTCCTCGACAACGCGGTGAAGTTCAGCCCCGATGGCGGCACCATCGACGTCACCCTCAAGACCGGCGAACTGATCGTCCGCGACCACGGCCCCGGCATCCCCACCGAGGAACTCCCCCACGTCTTCGACCGCTTCTGGCGCTCACCGAGCGCACGGGCGTTGCCGGGCTCGGGGCTCGGCCTGTCGATCGTGGCCCGTACCGTGCGGCAGTCGGGCGGCGAGGTGTCGCTCACGCCCGTGGAAGGCGGCGGCACGGTGGCGACGATCCGGCTGCCGGGGGCGCCGACGCCTCCGCCCGAGGTGCCGTGACCCCGGCCTGTGGCGCGCCGAGGGTGCCGCTCACTCTCATGGGTCGTCGCGGGTCTGCACGGTCGTGTTGTCTGGCATGCCTTCACGATGACTTCCTCAGGGCCCTTCACGGACCCCTCACGGCGCAGCCCAGGTCAACGCGCGTCGCACGAACAGAGGTTCATGGTTATTGCGGGTGATTCGGGGTTACCCACTGATTGTTCTTCGAAAAGCACTTCGCCACGAAGGGGACAGGCCGGTCCTCTCCCTGTCCGGGGCGCTTCGCCATGAACCGGTAGCGCCGTACTCTCGTCTCATGACCAGCTACGACACCGCACCTGGCGCCCCCACCCGCATGATCGACATCCTCTCCGAGCTGACCCCCGGGCAGACCGAGTCCGTGCTCGCGCTCCTCGCGGAGGCCACCCGGTCCGACGGGCAGCAGGCGGTGTCCGAGCAGGGGCGGCTGCAGTTGCGCGGGGGTGCCCGGGTCGGGGTACGGCATCTGCTGCTGACCGTTCGGGGGCGGCTCGTCGGGTACGCGCAGCTGGAGGACACCGACCCCGTCGAGGCGCCGGCCGCCGAGCTGGTCGTGCACCCGGGGTACCGGGGGCAGGGGCACGGGCGGGCGCTCGGCAGCGCGCTGCTCGCGGAGTCCGGCAAGCGGCTGCGGGTCTGGGCGCACGGCGGGCACTCCGCCGCGCGGCACCTCGCGCAGGTGCTCGGTCTCACACTGTTCCGCGAACTGCGTCAGATGAGGCGGTCGTTGGCTGGTTTCCAGCCGACCGAGCCGGTGCTCCCCGAGGGGGTGACGGTCCGTACCTTCGTCCCCGGCGCTGACGACACGGCCTGGCTCGCCGTGAACGCCGAGGCATTCGCCCACCACCCCGAACAGGGTTCCCTCACCCAGCGCGACCTCGACGACCGCAAGGCCGAGCCGTGGTTCGACCCGGCCGGCTTCTTCCTCGCCTTCCGCGGTGACGAGCTGATCGGCTTCCACTGGACGAAGGTGCACCCGGAGGAGGGGCTCGGGGAGGTGTACGTCCTGGGGGTGCGGCCCGGTGCACAGGGCGGCGGCCTGGGCATGGCCCTGACCACGATCGGCCTGAGGCATCTGGCGGCGCGGGGCCTGCCGACGGCGATGCTGTACGTCGACGCCGACAACAAGGCGGCGGTGACCGTCTACGAACGGCTGGGCTTCGTGACGCACGAGGCGGATCTGATGTACCGCACGGAGTCGTGAGGCAACGAGGCGCACCCGGCCGGCCACCGTCACGTGCGTCCTCGCGGGCAGGGACGTACACGGCTCCCGGGCGTCACACCGGCTCCCGGGCGGTACGACGCCCGGCAGCCGCCCCCCGCTGTCCTGCACGTCATGTCACCGTAACCATCGATTCAGACAGGCTTGCGACGCTCGGCGAATGAACCCCGTCGCACCCGAGCCTTGGCCTCCACCGGAGAACGAGCCCTCGCCCGCGAGGGAGAACGGGAGCGTGAGCTTCACGCCGGCGCTCTCGCCCGCTCTTTCCGACTCCCCCGTATCCGTCACGGCGCGGAAGAATGGGTTCATGAGTCAGCCCGCCGACACCCAGCCACAGGTTCAGCACCCACAGCCCTCCGTGGGCTCCATCGCCGCGCACCGCCCGCACACCGTGGCCGCCGCGGTCTCGGACCTGGAGCCCGACCTCGACGCAGACCTCGACGTCTACGAGGACTCCGAGCAGGACGGCGTCCAGTTGCCGCAGGGCCGCTTCCTGGACCGGGAGCGCAGCTGGCTCGCGTTCAACGAGCGGGTGCTGGAGCTCGCCGAGGACCCGAGCACCCCGCTCCTGGAGCGGGCGAACTTCCTGGCGATCTTCGCCAGCAACCTGGACGAGTTCTTCATGGTCCGCGTGGCCGGCCTGAAGCGGCGCATCGCGACCGGCGTCGCCACCCGCTCCGCCTCCGGCCTGCAGCCGCGCGAGGTGCTGGAGATGATCTGGGCCCGCTCACGCGAGCTGATGGCCCGGCACGCCGCCTGCTTCCACGAGGACGTCGCCCCCGCGCTCGCCGAGGAGGGCATCCACCTGGTCCGCTGGAACGAGCTGACGGAGAAGGAGCAGGCCCGCCTCTTCACGCTGTTCCGCAACCAGATCTTCCCGGTCCTGACCCCGCTCGCCGTCGACCCCGCGCACCCCTTCCCGTATATCTCGGGCCTGTCTCTGAACCTCGCGGTCGTCGTCCGCAACCCGGTCTCCGGCCACCGCCACTTCGCCCGCGTCAAGGTCCCGCCGTTGCTGTCCCGCTTCCTGGGGGCGTCCCCGGCCCGCTACGTCCCGATCGAGGACGTCATCGCCGCGCACCTCGAAGAGCTGTTCCCCGGCATGGAGGTCCTGGAGCACCACGCCTTCCGGCTGACCCGGAACGAGGACCTGGAGGTCGAGGAGGACGACGCCGAAAACCTGCTCCAGGCCCTGGAGAAGGAGCTCATGCGGCGCCGCTTCGGGCCGCCGGTTCGCCTGGAGGTCGAGGAGTCCATCGACCGGTACGTACTTGACCTGCTGGTCCGGGAGCTGAAGGTCAGCGAGGCCGAGGTGTACCCGCTGCCGGGTCCCCTGGACCTCACGGGCCTCTTCGGCATCGGCCGCCTCGACCGGCCCGAGTTGAAGTACCCGAAGTTCATCGCGGGCACCCACCGCGACCTCGCCGAGGTCGAGTCGGCGTCGGCGCCCGACATATTCGCCGCCCTGCGTGAGCGCGACGTCCTGCTGCACCACCCGTACGACTCCTTCTCCACCTCCGTGCAGGCCTTCCTGGAGCAGGCCGCGTCCGACCCGGACGTCCTCGCGATCAAGCAGACCCTGTACCGGACCTCGGGCGACTCACCGATAGTGGACGCCCTGATCGACGCCGCCGAGTCCGGCAAACAGGTCCTCGTCCTGGTCGAGATCAAGGCGCGCTTCGACGAGCAGGCCAACATCAAGTGGGCCCGCAAGCTGGAGGAGTCGGGCTGCCATGTCGTGTACGGCCTGGTCGGCCTGAAGACCCACTGCAAGCTGTCCCTGGTGGTCCGCCAGGAGGGCGACACCCTGGCCCGCTACAGCCACGTCGGCACGGGCAACTACCACCCCAAGACGGCCCGCCTGTACGAGGACCTCGGCCTGCTGACCGCCGACGCCCAGGTCGGCGCGGACCTCTCCGACCTCTTCAACCGCCTCTCCGGCTACTCCCGCCGCGAGACATACCGCCGCCTCCTCGTCGCCCCCAGGTCCCTCCGGGACGGCCTGATCTCACGGATCAACAAGGAGGCGCAGCACCACTGCGCGGGCCGCCCCGCGTACGTCCGCATCAAGGTCAACTCGATGGTGGACGAGGCGCTCATCGACGCCCTCTACCGCGCGTC
>CAMLJW010000342.1 GCA_946480485.1 uncultured Streptomyces sp.
GGTCACAGGGGTCCTCGGAACGCCCCGCGCCCGGCGGAGCGCCGCCGGGCGCGGGGCCGGGGGTCGGCGTGTGACGCGCCGCCGACAGCGGCGCACAAGGATCGGTACTCTGCCTGGCCTCCACCATGGAACCCTCCTGAATCGAGCTCACCGCATGGTTAAACGCCCCAGGGCGTCAACGGCTACGGCGGAACTCAACCGCAAAGGTTGGCAGTTCATGGCAGATCGCGGATGAGATATCCGTTATGTAGCCAAACCCTGCGTGGCGGACTCGTCACTGCGGGTACGTTCTTGCCCGCCGGAAGCCGGGCGGTACCCATGGAAACACACGGAAAAGGGCGGACACGCGGCCCCCGGAACACGCGGGACACGATCAACCCGCCCTGGTTCCGGCACGGTTCGACGGTTCGCGAGAGAGGGGCCCGGCCATGCCGTCGTCAACGACGACCTCGTCGTCCCAGTCACCTCGCCCACAGCGGCCGAACCTCGCCTTCCGGCAGCTGCGCGGGCAGCGCTCGCCCGGCGAGTTCGCTGCCGCGGTGCGGCGGGCCGCCCGGGAGATCGGGGAACGGGTCAGCTGCGACGCGCGCTATGTGGGGCGGGTCGAGTCAGGGGAGATCCGCTGCCCGAACTACGCGTACGAGCGGGTGTTCCTGCACATGTTCCCCGGCCGGACGCTGACCGATCTCGGGTTCGCGCCCCGCTCGTCGGTGCGCGGCCGGGGGGCGCGCTCGACCTACGAGCCGCCCCCTTCAAGCGCCACAAGCCCGAAGCGCGCACCATATGAGACGGACGGGGCACACGAGCCGTATCAGCCTTATGACACCTGTGAGACGTACGAGTACCACCGTCAGACGCACGATCAGACCCACGAGGAGAGCGACGTGCAGCGTCGCGCATTCATGACCGGCGGTACCGCCACCATGGCGGCCGCCTCCCTGGGCCCCCTGGGGCTCGCGTTCGGCGGGGCCGCCGCGGCCGCGGACCGTCCCGTGCACCGGGTCGGCGAGGCCGAAACGGGCGCCCTCGAAGAGGCCGTCCGGCAGATCCGGCTGCTCGACGACCGGCACGGCGCCGACGGGCTGTACCGAAGGGCGACGGCTCCGCTGCGAGCCGCGTACGCCCTGCTGGACGCAGGGGCGACACGGCGGGCGACTGCTGAGCGACTGCACGCGGGGGCGGGGGAACTGGCCATCTCCGTGGGGTGGTTGGCGCACGACTCGGCGCGCTTCGGCGAGGCGCGCTCGCACTACGCGGAGGCGCTCGCGACCGCCCGTATGGCCGGGGACCCGGCCCTGGAGGCGCATGCCTTCTGCAATACGTCCTTCCTGGCGCGCGACGCGGGCCGACCGCGCGAGGCGGTGCGGGCGGCACAGGCCGCGCAGTGCGCCGCGCGTTCGCTGGGCTCGACCCGGCTCCTGTCGCTGCTCTCGCTGCGCGAGGCGGGCGGCTGGGCAGGGCTCGCCGACCGCACCGGCTGCCGGCAGGCGCTCGCCCGCGCCCGGGCGCTGTTCGACCGCGGGCCCGCTGACGCCGATCCGGAGTGGATGAGCTTCTACGGAGCGGCCGAACTGGCAATCCTGGAGGCCCAGTGCTGGTCGACGCTCGGCGACTGGCCGCGCGCGGCCCACCACGCCCGACGGGCGACGCGGCTCCAGGATCCCCACTTCACGCGCAATATCGCGCTCTACACGACCGAACTGGCCGACGATCTGGCCCGCGCCGGGCATCCCGACGAGGCCGCCGCAGCCGGCCGGCGCGTCCTGGACCTTCTGCACCAGGTGCAGTCGTCACGGGTCCAGACGATGCTCACCGGGACGGCACGTGTGCTGCTGCCGCATCGCCGTGCGTCAGGGGTGTCGGACTTCCTGGAGCGGCACGCGGCACTTCCGCGGCCGGTGGGGTAGGGAGCGCGGTTCACGTGGCGCGCGGCCGGGCCGCGGTTCGTGCGTGCCCGGTCGGGCCGCGGTTGACGTGGTACGCGTTCAGGCCGCGGGTCACCTGGGACGCGTTCAGGCCGTGATCAGGTGCCCGCAGTCGTTCCAGGTCTCGATCGCGGGCTCTCCGTAGGCCCATCCCAGCACCGAGAGGGAGGACGGGTTGAGGCGGATCCGGGCCGCGAAGTGCATCTCCAGGCCGAGCCAACGGGCGCCTATGGAACGCAGGATGTGACCGTGCGCGAAGACGAGCACGTCGCGGTCGGCCGAGCGGGCCCACGCGACCACCTCGTCCGCGCGCGCGGAGACCTCGGCAGGGGTCTCGCCCTGGGGCACCCCGTCGCGCCAGATCAGCCAGCCGGGCCGGCGCGCCTGGATCTCGGCCGGGGTCATGCCCTCGTACGCGCCGTAGTCCCACTCCATGAGCGTGTCCCAGGTGGCCGCCCGGTCGCCGAACCCGGCGAGTTCGCAGGTCTCACGCGCGCGCGCCAGCGGACTCGTACGCACCTCGACGCCGGGGAGCCCGCCGAACGGCGCCCGGTCCAGGCGCTCACCGAGCAGCTTGGCGCCGCGCGTGCCCTCCTCCAGAAGAGGAACGTCGGTCCTGCCGGTGTGCCTGCCGGACAGCGACCATTGCGTCTGCCCGTGCCGGGCCAGCACGATGCGCGGTGCCATGAGGGGGCCTCCGAGGGATCACGGGGCGGGAAGTCGCCGACCGACAGGGATCGCTCCATCATCGCTCACGCCTGCGCGGGGCAACCCGCCGGGCGATCTCTGCGTCTATGACCACCGGGGGCGCCCCGATCAGGCGTTCGCGTACACCGTAGATTGTCCCTGGGGCGTGGCCACCGGCCACAGGGACAGAAAATGGGGAGGGCGATCGGATGCGGCGGACCGATGTACCAGGCACCGAGGCGGTATCGCGCACCCGGCCCCGCTGGTGGACCGAGCTGACGCTGATCCTGCTGGTGTACGCCGCGTACTCGGCCGGCCGGCTCGTCGTGCGCGGGGACGTGGCGAGCGCCGTCGACCACGGCTTGGCGGTCCTGCGCGTGGAGAAGGCCTTCCACCTCGACGCCGAGCACCCGCTGAACCGTCTCTTCACCCGGGAACCCTGGATCGGCATACCCGCCGATTTCTGGTACGCGTCCCTGCACTACCTGGTCACGCCCGCGCTCCTGGTGTGGCTCTTCCGATCCCACGCCGTGCGCTACAGAGCCGCCCGCACCTGGCTGATGACCTCCACGTTCATCGGCCTGATCGGCTTCACACTACTGCCCACCTGCCCGCCCCGGCTGCTGTCCGCGCGCTACGGCTTCGTCGACACGATGGCCCAGTACAGCCACTACGGCTGGTGGGGCGGCCAGGCGAGCGCGCCGCGGGGTCTCGGCGGCATGACGAACCAGTATGCGGCGATGCCGAGCCTGCACGTCGGTTGGGCGCTGTGGTGCGGCGTGATGCTGTGGCGGTACGGCCGCACACGGCTCGCCAAGGTAGCGGCGGTCGCGTACCCGCTGATCACCACGATCGTGGTGATGGGCACCGCCAACCACTACTTCCTGGACGCGCTCGCGGGCGCCGCTGTGATGGGCCTCGGGCTGCTGCTGACCCAGCCGGTACTGCGGCTCGCGGACACCCTGCGGGGGCGCCTCGGTGTCCCGCGCCTCGCACCGGTCACCGTCGGCTCGCCGGGCGCGGGTTCCTCAATGGTCAGTGGTGGATGCCAGACTTCCCCAGGTGAGCGAATACCCCGACAGCGCAAGGCCGACGCCACCCCCGGCGCCGAGCAGGGAGCCGGTTTCGAGGCAAGACCCGCCGGCGCGGAGGACGGCGCTCCGGGCAGGGGTCTGCCGAGCTCGAGCGAAGTCGAGAGCGTGGGGAAGGCTCGCTGAGCTGCGCGGCCGGCGGTCCCGCCGCAGCCGCTCGACGCACGCGCCATGGCGGCGCTCGACGCGAACCCCGGGGGCCAGCGCCGCGCGGCCCGACACGGACCCGGCGTTCGACAAGCTGCTCGCTCCGGCCATCGAGCGCTACGACCGGGCGCATACGGCGTTCGCGGCCGCCGGGACCGGCATGGAGGCGGACCAGCGGCTCGGTGAACTGACCGCCGCGCGTTTACGCGTGGGTGGAGTCACTCCGTAGACCCCCCTTGCGCGGTCAAGGACAATGGACGGTGGCCCACCCATAAGGACGGGTCGCACAGCGCACGAGGAGGAGAAGGCATGGCGGAGCCCACGCCGCGTCGCAACGAGCCGCGGCTTCGCCCCGCGCCACTGCTCTTCGAGCCCGCGGAAGCCGCCGCCGATCCGGAGCATTTCTTCGACCTGGAGTCGATCGACGATCCCCGGGCGCTGCTGTCACGTGCCACGGAGCTGACGCACGCGTTCCGCGCGGCTGCCGACCGGGCCATGGAGTTCCAGGCGATCGCCGCCGCACAGCTCGCCGATCCCCGCCGGTTCGACCGGCTCACACCGGCCGCCATCGCCGAACGCGCGGAGTGGACCGAGGACTACGCGAAGCGGATGGTCGAGTACGGGCGGGAGCTGCTCCGCGGGGCGGACGGCAACGGGCACGGACTCGGCGACGCGACCTGAGCCATGAGCCAGGTACCGAAAAGACCTTCTGCATATGCCGGACAGGTAAGGTACCCGACCTCGGCCTCTCGCGTCCCCTTTTCCGGCAACCCTCTGAGACCGAGCTCTCACCGTCGGTAGACGTATATGCCATGAGCGGCATGAGAAGCACACGGAATCCGGCGCGCACCGTCCCGCAGGGGGCACTCACCCCCACACCGGACGGAGCCGCCTGGCTCGCCTCCGCGAGCAAGCCTGCGCAGCCCACGTTCGGGGACTGGGCGGACCCGCCACCCGGTGCACCGGGTGCCCCCGTAACGCCGGCGGTCCTGACCTGCGGCTCTGTCTTCGACGTCGTCAACGCTCCCGCGATCTTCGGTCGGCGCATGCTCGACCGGTTGTGGGGTGAAGGCCCGGGCTCGGGCCCGGTGGCCGCGTACCAGGGGCGTATGCTCCTGTTCGCCGCCCCTGGCACCGCGCAGCGTCTGCCCTCGCTCCTGAAATGGGAGGAGTGGGGCTCCGACGGTGGCGTCGGCCGCAGCCGCGCGATCCCGCCCCTGCTGTGCCACGGCAAGGGCGACGCGGTGACGGTCCCGCCCCTGAGCACGGCCGCCGCGCCCGAAGCGGCGACCGCACACCCGCCCACCGCCGCTCGCTGGCTCGTCGCTCCCGACACCCGCCAGCCGTGGCTCCCCGGCCCCGAGGTCCTGCTCTGGGTGGCGGTACGGGCCGCTCGCACCCAACGGGTATCGAGTTTTCCTCCCGCCGACCAGGGTGCTAAGGTCTACGACGTCAGTAGGCGCCGCTAGCTCAGTTGGTTAGAGCAGCTGACTCTTAATCAGCGGGTCCGGGGTTCGAGTCCCTGGCGGCGCACCATGGTGATGGCGAGGCGTGTTCGCGGAAAGCGCGAATCTCCTCGCCGTCGTTGTTTCCGCGCGGCTTCGCCGCGCGTCCTGGGAGCCCCCACACCCTCAAGACGTGGGCCGAGTGACCGTATGGGCAAAGGCTCACGCGGTCGAGATCGCCACCGTCCACGCCCCCGAAGGCGTGCGGTCCTCCACCACGATCCGTACATTCTCCCCAGGCACCGTGAAGCTCTCCCCGAGCCCCACCGGCGCGTCCGCGAGCGGCGGATAGACCGAGTCGCCCCAGCAGGCTTCGGATGTGGGATGCGCGTCGACGACCTCGATGGGCCCGCCACCGGACTGGGTCGCACTTCGTACGCGATAGACGAGCACGCCCTCCGAACAGACCGCCCCATCATTCCCGACCGGGCCCCGCGCCTCGAAGGCAACAGCGCTGTCCTGCCCCGTGCGCACCACCGCGAGCTTCGTCCCGCCGCCCAGCCCGAACCCCACCCGCCCCGCAACGTCACCTGCCGCCGCAGCACCGGCCGCATC
>CAMLJW010000343.1 GCA_946480485.1 uncultured Streptomyces sp.
GGGCGCACCCGACACCGCGCCCGGCAGGGGCCCCGTCGGCCCGCACGCTGCTCCGCCGTCCTCCACCTCCCCCCTGCCTCTCTCGTCCCCTCACGGGACCGCCCCGCGCACTTCGCCCCCTCCGGGGGCAGCCCCCCGCCCCGTCGTCCAGCGGTCCTCCGTGCGAGGCCAGATCCTCGGCGCGCTCCGTGCGGCCCTGGCACGCGGCGAGCTGACTCCCGGCGAGCTCTACTCCGCCCCCGCGCTGGGAGAACGCTTCGGCGTCTCCGCGACGCCCGTGCGTGAGGCGATGCAGCAGCTCGCGAGCGAGGGCGCCGTGGAGGTTGTACCGAACCGGGGCTTCCGCGTCGTCCGGCGCGGCGCGCGCGAGCTGGCCGAGCTCGCCGAGATCCGGACGCTGATCGAGGTCCCCGTTTTGCTGCGGCTGGCCCGGGCGGTGCCCGCCTCGCGCTGGGCCGAGCTGCGCCCCCTCGCCGAGGCGACGGCACGTGCCGCGTCCACCGGCTGCCGGGCCACCTACGCCGAGTCCGACCGTGCCTTCCACCGTGCGGTGCTCGCTCTCGCGGGCAACGAGCAGCTGGTGCGGACCGCCGACGACCTGCACCGCCGCGCCCAGTGGCCCCTCGTCGGCGGCCCCGTCTTTCACTGCCGTGCGGACCTGGTGGCGGACGCCGCCGCACACATGGTGCTGCTCGACGCGTTGATCGCCCAGGATTTGCCGGCCGTGCAGTCCCTCGTACGGGAACACTTCGCGGGCACGTAGCCGGTGCATGGCCGGTACATGGCCTGTGAGTGGCCGGTGTGTGGCCGGGGCCCGACAGCCTCTTACGCCGTGGCCGCCGGCGGAGCCAACTGTGGGGCCAGCCACGTCGGTACGCCGCCCAGGAGCCGGAACAGCCGCCCCGCCTCGGCCCGCAGCCGGGACGCCTCCGGCTCGGTCTCGGCCTCGGCGAGGGAGACCAGCGCGGGCGCCGTGCCGACGAGGTAGCCCAACTCCTCGCGGATCCGTAGGGATTCGGCGAAGCCGTGCCGGGCCTCCGCCAACTCCCCTTCGCGCAGAGCGAGTCCGGCGAGGTGGCGCCAGGTGAAGGAGAGCAGCAGCGGGTCGCCATGGGCGGCGGCGCCCGCATGAGCGCGGCGGTAGGCGGCACGGGCCGCCTGCGGGGAGTTCGTGAGGTTCTCGGCGAGCAGACCGCGCCGGAAGTCGAGGGGGGCCCGCCCAGCAGTGCCCGGTGTGATCAGCGCGGCGGCCCGGCCCAACGCGGCCCGCGCCTCGTCCGACCGGTCACGTACGCCGAGCAGTGTGGCGGCGTACGCGAGCTGCCCGCGCTCGCAGGCCGCGGCGCCCCGCTCGTCGTCGCTGCGGGCCAGCGCCTCGGCCGTACGCAGGGCATCCTCGGCCTCTGCCCAGCCCTGCGCGGTGTAGAGGCACCGCTCGACGAGGAGCGAGGTCCGCTGGAGCGCGGCGCCCGCCGTATGCGGCGGGAGGAGCACGGCCGCGTCGGCCCAGCAGGCGCGCGAGCGCAGCCGCCAAACCGCGGTCTGGAGTGGATCGTCCCCGGCAGCCGCTCCGGTACCAGACATGGCGGAATGCGCCACGTTGCCCTCCTCGAGCACGCCATTGAGCTGATGAGTGGTGGCGGCATCTCAGCATGAATCGGCGCGCCCGGCCAAGAGGGCGGGTGAAGGATTTCACAAAGTCATGGGAGCTGGCGGCACATGGTGGCGCCCGCTCCACAGCCCCGTGACGTCAGCTCATCCGCAACGCCAGGAAGAAGTCCAGCTTGTCCTCGAGCCGGGACAGGTCGCGACTCGTCAACTCCTCGATACGGCCCACCCGGTAGCGCAGCGTGTTGACGTGCAGGTGCAGACGTTTCGCGCAGCGCGTCCAGGAGCCGTCGCAGTCGAGGAACGCCTCGAGGGTGGGGATCAGCTCGGCGCGGTGGCGGCGGTCGTAGTCCCGGAGGGGGTCAAGGAGGCGTGCCGTGAACGCCCGGCGCACGTCGTTCGGGACGAAGGGCAGGAGCAGCACATGGGAGGCCAGTTCCTGGTGGCCCGCCGCGCACACCCGGCCGGGCCGGGCCGCCGCGACGCGGCGCGCGTGCCGGGCCTCCTCCAGGGCGCCGCGCAGCCCCTCCGCCGAGTGCACGGCCGCGCTGATGCCCAGGGTGAGTCGCCCGTCGTCGTTCAGGCCCGCCGACAGCGGGTCGCGCACGGCGTCCAGGAGCGTGTCGGCGAGCAGCCCGGACTCGGATCCGTCGTGCTCCGAGGACCAAACCGGAAGGGGTACGAGCGCGATCGCCTCCTCACCCGTGTGGGCGACCGCGACCCGGTCGGACGGATCGGGTCCGGACGACTGGGGGCGCCCCCTGCTCGAAGAGCTAGGCGGCGGGGCGACGAGGATCTCCTCCAGCAACGCCTGGGCCACCGGACCGCCCTCGATGTCTCCCGCCGGTCGCCCGCCGACACGCTCGGCCGAGGGCCCTGCGGGCTCGCCCCGTACTTCGTCCCACTCGACGCGGGCCACCACGACCTGCCAGTGCGGGGCCGCACCGAGCCCCGGCAGCAGCACCGGCGCGGCGACCCGCAGCCGCGCCGCGATCTCGGTGGGCGCGGCTGCGGTCTGCACCAGTTCCACAACCTCCTGGGCGAGTCTGCGGCGTACCGCACGCGCCGCGTCCCTGCGGTCACGCTCCACCGCGATCAGCTGAGTCACACCCCGCAGCAGGTCGAGCCGCTCCTTGGGCCAGTCCCCGGCATCTGCCTCCACCGCGAGGAGCCAGTCCGAGAGCACCGTCTCGCGTACGTCGCGTCCGTCGTGCGAGGCCGCCGTGCCGCCCCGGCGTCCGCGGCCGCCGCGGACGGGGAAGAGGGAGTACGTCGTGCCGCCCACCGTCGCGCGGTACGGCCCGCGCCGGCCGGTGCGGACCGCCGCCAGGTGCTCGGCGGCCAGTGCGGCCCGGACCTCGGCCGGCAGCCCGGGCCTCGGTTCCGACCCCGACCCCGACCCCGACCCGGGCCCCGGTCCCGGTGCCGTTCCCGGTCCCGAGAGCGCAGAGCCCGCGATGACGCGCCCGGTGCAGGAGAGCACCCAGGCCCGCAGGTCCAGATCGGAGCGGAGCAGGTCCAGCACCACGTTGGGGCCGCCGCCCGCGGGACCGGAGGTCATCATCCGCCGGTGCCGGTCCACCACAGCCGCCAGGTCCCCGGCCCGCTCGCCCGAGACCTGCCGTACGACATGCTCGGTGATCGTCGCGAAGGCCACCGACTCGTGAACGGCGAACAGGGGCAGCCGGTGCCGGGCACAGGCCAGCACCAGGTCGTCGGGGATGTCGCCCAGCTCGGCCTCACCGGCGGCCAGGGCCGCCACCCCGGCGCCCACGAGGATCCGTACGAAAGGCTCGGAGTCGGCGGCGTCGCGCCGCCACGCGAGACCCGTGAGGACCAGCTCACCACCCGAGAGATAGCGGCTGCAATCCCGCAGGTCCGTGGTCACCACCCCGCGCACGGTGCGGTCCAGCTCGTCCTCGCCGCCGAGCAGCCGCAGGCCCAGCGCGTCGGTGTCCAGCAGTGCGCGCAGCCGCATTTCGTCGCCGCCGTTCTTGTCCGGAAATCTACGATGGATCTTGAGCGCGGACACGGTGGGCGGTTGTGCCGAACAGACCGGCCGGTTCCGGGCCGCGCGCTGTGTTTCCCGAGGAAGGCGAGGAGGTTGCTGGTGCCCCGTTCATACGAATCTACAAGAAGGTCGCCCTGGCCAGCGAACTCCTTCATGGCTTCGGTGACTGACCCGGGTGAAGGGCGGCGCTGTGTACTGATCCTGATCTGCGTGAACACATCATCAACGAGCCGGGCTGGCCGCGCCCGATCGGCTCGAGTCGCAACGCCCCACGACAGGAAGAAGAGAGCCGGTCATGGACTTCCTTCGCCCCGCCGGTTGGGAGGAGGCGCTCGCCGCGAAGGCGGAGCACCCCACCGCCGTGCCCCTTGCGGGCGGCACCGATGTGATGGTCGAGATCAACTTCGACCACCGCCGGCCCGAGTACCTCCTGGACCTCAACCGCATCGGCGAGCTGAGCGACTGGGATGTCGGCGAGGAGACGGTCCGGCTCGGCGCCTGCGTCCCGTACACCAGGATCATGGAGAATCTGCGGGGCGAGCTGCCGGGCCTCGCCCTGGCTTCGCACACCGTGGCCTCCCCGCAGATCCGCAATCGCGGTGGCGTCGGCGGCAACCTCGGAACCGCCTCCCCGGCCGGCGACGCCCACCCCGCCCTCCTCGCGGCGGGCGCCGACGTCGAGGCCGAGTCCGTAAGGGGAACCCGGCTCATCCCGATCGACGACTTCTACACCGGCGTGAAGCGCAACGCGCTCGCCCCCGACGAGCTGATCAGGGCCGTCCACATCAAGAAGGCCGCCGGCCCGCAGCAGTTCTCCAAGGTCGGCACCCGCAACGCGATGGTCATCGCCGTCTGTGCCTTCGGTCTGGCCCTGCACCCCGAGACCCGCACGGTGCGCACCGGCATCGGCTCGGCCGCGCCCACGCCCGTGCGGGCCGGGGCGGCCGAGGAGTTCCTGAACGCGGCGCTCGACGAGGGCCGCTTCTGGGACAACGGCAGGATCATCACCCCCGCGGTCGCCCAGCGGTTCGCGGACCTGTGCCGCTCCGCCTGCGACCCGATCGACGACGTCCGGGGCACCGCGAGCTACCGCCGCCACGCGGTCGGCGTCATGGCCCGCCGCACACTGACCTGGGCCTGGGAGTCGTACCGCGGCACCGCCGCTCGCACGGAGGGAGTCGCGTGATGCGCGTCAGTTTCACGGTCAACGGCCGTCCGCAGGAAGCCGACGACGTCTGGGAGGGCGAGTCCCTGCTGTACGTACTGAGGGAACGCCTGGGGCTGCCGGGTTCCAAGAACGCCTGCGAGCAAGGGGAGTGCGGGTCGTGCACGGTACGGCTCGACGGCGTACCGGTGTGCTCGTGTCTGGTCGCGGCGGGCCAGGTGGAAGGCCGCGAGGTCGTCACGGTCGAGGGGCTGGCGGACTACGCCAGGCAGCGTGACGAAGGATGCGGGACCGCATCGTGCGCTACGTCGCCGCAGGACGCCCAGCGGTGGGAGTCCGAAGCGAGCGACTCCCGGACCGGCGAGGGCGGCGGCTCCTTCCCGCATGCAACGCTCTCTCCCGTCCAGCAGGCGTTCATCGACGCCGGCGCCGTGCAGTGCGGCTTCTGCACCCCGGGTCTGCTGGTCGCCGCCGACGAGTTGCTGGAGCGTACCCCGAACCCGTCCGACGCGGACATCCGCGAGGCGCTCTCCGGCAACCTCTGCCGCTGCACCGGCTACGAGAAGATCATGGACGCGGTCCGTCTGGCGGCCGCCCGGCAGTCCGAGGCGGTCTGAGCATGGGCACGACCGGTACGCCCACCGACATCACGCAGGGCTCCCGCACCAGGGGCGGCATCGGCGAGTCCACGCACCGCCCGGACGGCACGCTCAAGGTCACCGGCGAGTTCGCGTACTCGTCCGACATGTGGCACGAGGACATGCTCTGGGGGCAGATCCTCCGCTCGACCGTCGCGCACGCCGAGATCGTGTCCATCGACACGAGCGAGGCCCTCGCCATGGCGGGTGTCTACGCCGTCATGACGTACGACGACCTGCCGACCGACGTGAGGAACTACGGCCTGGAGATCCAGGACACCCCGGTCCTCGCCCACGGCAAGGTACGCCACCACGGTGAGCCGGTCGCCATCGTCGCCGCCGACCACCCGGAGACGGCGCGCCGCGCCGCCGCCAAGATCAAGGTCGACTACCGCGAGCTGCCCGTCATCACCGACGAGGCCTCCGCGACCGCCCCGGACGCGATCCTCGTCCACGAAGGCCGCGACGACCACCACAGCGGCCATG
>CAMLJW010000344.1 GCA_946480485.1 uncultured Streptomyces sp.
TGGTACTGCAGGGGGGACCCTGTGGGAGAGTAGGACACCGCCGAACAATTCTTGAGGAAAACCCCCGGACCGGTATATCGGTCGCGGGGGTTTTCTTGTGAACGGTCCTTGAAAGCCGAGGGTTGACATGCTCAGGATATAGGACAGAACGCACACCACTGGAAGTGATGAACAAAGGCCCTGCCGCGCCGCAGCAGGCGGCGGCGCGGCGGCGCCGGGGCATGGGTCGGGATGCTCGCCTTTACGCGCTGGGGCTGGGGCTGGGGCTGTGCGTGCTGGTGCCGCAGACGTTCGCGGTCGCCGGTCGGCACGCTCTGGAAAATTACGGCCCCGGTGCTGCCGACGCGGCCATCGCGCGGCTGAATATCGTTCGGGTTTCCTGGTCGGTTCTCCCCTCGTGAGGGCTCTCGGCATTGCATGGACCTATCGGGGCGCCGCGCTCGTGCCGATGGTGTGGGTGCTGATGACCCTGGTGTACGCTCGATCGCTCGCTCCGGCGCGGGACCGATACGGTGAAGGGCATGAGCGGCCGCACACAGCTGATGTGGGACGAGGCAGTAACGCGCTATGACTTCGGTCCGGATCACCCGATGGATCCGGTCCGGTTGGCGTTGACCCGCCGACTGGTCGAGGCTTTCGGGCTCGATCGTGAGGTGGAAGTGGTCGCGGCGCAGGCGGCCGGGGACTCGACGTTGCGGCTCGTGCATCGCGAGGACTATGTCGAGGCGGTCAGAGCCGCGTCCGTGGATCCGAGGGCGGCGGGCGCGGCGTACGGGCTGGGGACCATGGACGATCCCGCCTTCGCCGGGATGCACGAGGCGTCCGCCCTGATCGCCGGGCAGTCGGTGGGAGCGGCAGAGGCGGTGTGGCGGGGCGGGGCACTGCACGCGGTGAACTTCGCGGGCGGGCTTCACCACGCGATGCCGGGCGGGGCGTCGGGGTTCTGTATCTACAACGACGCGTCGCTGGCGATCGCCAGGCTGTTGGAGCTGGGGGCGGAGCGGGTCGCGTACATCGATGTGGATGTGCATCACGGGGACGGGGTGCAAGCCGCGTTCTGGGAGGATCCGCGGGTACTGACGATCTCGTTGCACGAGCATCCTCGGACGTTGTTTCCGCAGACCGGGTGGCCCGAGGAGACCGGTGCAAAGGGTGCGGAGGGTTCGGCTGCGAACCTGGCGTTGCCCGCCGGGACGGGGGACGCGGGATGGTTGCGGGCCTTTCACTCCGTCGTGCCGGAGCTGATCGCGGACTTTCGGCCGCAGGTGCTGGTGACTCAGCACGGGGCCGATACGCACTTCGAGGATCCTCTCGCGCATCTGGCTGTTTCGCTGGACGCGCAGCGGGCGGTGCAGGTCGCTTGTCACGAGCTGGCGCATGAGTACGCCGATGGGCGGTGGGTCGCGCTGGGTGGGGGCGGGTATGCCGTGGTGGACGTTGTGCCTCGGTCCTGGACGCATCTGGTGGCCATTGCGGCGGGGCGGGAGGTCGCGCCGGACACGGTGATCCCTGAGAGCTGGCGGCAGGAAGTCTTTTCTCTTACACGCCAGTTGGCGCCTGTGCGGATGACGGATGGGCGATGGCCTGTGGCCTGGAAGGACTGGGAGTCCGGGTACGACCCCGCCGACCGGCTGGACCAGGCGATTGTTGCGGCTCGGCGGGCTGTGTTTCCGTTGCGGGGGTTGCTGGCATAGGGAGGACCGGTGTGCCGTAGCGGGCGTTACGCCGGCTGTGGGCTGTTTTCTCGGTTTTGGGCATGGGCCCTTGGTGAATGCGCCAGCATCGCTGACGTGTTGAGTGCTGGAGCGTTGCGGGTGCATCTGCTGGCCGCCCGGTTGGCCGGGCCTGTGGCGACCTCGCGTGAAGAGAGTCTGCGCAGCTACCGGCTCTTCGCGGCGCGGGATCCGCGCGTACTGATCGGGCTGGACCCTGAACGGACCTGGGCGCAGCCGGATTTGCTCGCTTTGATGGCGGGTAAGTGTGGGGTTTCTGCCGATCCACGGCATACATCGGGTAGTGATGTGATCGATCCTGATCGGACCCTAGTGGCGCTGGACGCCTTCGCGGAGCGGCTCCGGTTGGCCGCCCGGAACCGCTCCCCAGTGCTTCTGGGGACCGGTCACCCGCACCGCCTGCTCGGTTTCTACGCCGCCTTGGCGGACGCCTTGGCTGCGGCGGGGTGTGTCGTGCTCACTCCCGCGAAGGGTAGCTGTGTCGATATAACGACCCGGTTCGGTCGACGTACGTACCACCTCGACTACGTACGAGGAGTCGCGTTGGTGCGGGAACCGGGAGCGTGGGCCGCCGGTCGTGAGACCGGCGCACACTCGCACTCTCCGCTCCCGGTTCGGGTCGCACTGGCTGCCGCGGCGGAGGCCGGCGGGCAGCTTCCGGAGCTGGTGGTCGGAGACCACGGCTGGGTCTGCGGAGCAGGTCAGTTGGGGTTCGAGGCCCTCGGGCTGGGGGACACGGACGATCCGGCGCTGTTCGTCGGGGAGGCGGAGGGGCGGGTGTCCGTCGTCGTCCCGCTCGATGACGCTGTGCGGTCTGATTACTACCGACCGCTCACCCGCTATGTACTCGATCGAGCGCGCCTGTCACAGTAGGCGCCTGAAGACATCCCCTCTTCCCCACTCGCATCATCCGCCCCTACATTGGGGAGTGAGCACGCAGCGACGAAGCGTCACCGGAAGGGGAAGCCGGTGGCCGTCGAGTGCGGAAGGTTCAGGTGTGTCATGGCTGCTGACGAAAGGCCTCTGAACGAGGTTCAGTTCTTGACCGTGGCGGAAGTCGCCTCGGTAATGCGAGTGTCGAAGATGACCGTGTACCGGCTGGTGCATAGCGGTCATCTGCCCGCGATCCGGGTCGGGAGGTCCTTCCGAGTCCCGGAGCAAGCGGTTCACGAGTACCTCCGCGAGTCCTACGTGGAGGTGGAAACGGCCTGAAGGTGATCTCGGGGGGAGTCCTGGGGCGGCCTGCACGACGTCCCCGGATTCCGCCCGGACCCCTCGATTACAAGCTCGGCGCTCTGGCGGGGTAGGCTAGCCCCTCGTAGGTCGTGTGGGCCCCAATGCAGCCCCGCACCGAGTGATTGTCCCCGCTGACGCGGGGGTTGTCCGAGAAGTGAGCGAGGGTAGTCGTGGGCTCTGTTATCAAGAAGCGGCGTAAGCGGATGGCGAAGAAGAAGCACCGCAAGCTGCTCAAGCGCACTCGCGTTCAGCGTCGCAACAAGAAGTAGGCACCGGGTCGTAGGGCCGTGGCGCCGCCCCGGCGGACACACGCTCCTCACGGCCGTGCCTACGGCGTTGCGCTGCGACAGGCAGGCGCGCTCTGTGGCCCCCCACCACCCGGTGGGGGGCCACAGCCGTCTCGAGCGAGAGAGACTCCCGACGGAGACGGGCGAGGCAGACTCGTGCGTACGCCCGCATGGCACATGGCCCTCGCTGCTCGTACGTCCGGGGTCGGTCGTGACTTCGTGCGCCGGGCGGTCATCGCAGCGCAACACCGACCCGCTAACGTGGGCCGTCACGGAGAACGCGGCAGAGTACGAGCAGGATGTCGTCCAGGGCTGAAGAAAGGCGCTGATCTTGGGAAAGGTCGTGCTCGTGACCGGAGCGGCCCGACAGCTTGGGGGCCGGTTCGTACGACGGATCCAGCGTGACCCCGAGGTGCAGCGGGTGGTCGCCGTGGACGCGGTCCGGCCCGAACACGATCTGGGCGCGGCCGACTTCGTGCCGGCCGACATAAGGCAGCCCGCCATCGCCCGTGTGCTCGCCGAGCACTCCGTCGACACCGTCGTGCACATGGACGTGACAGGAACTCCCCTGGGCGGCGGCAGCCGGGCCACGGTCAAGGAGACCAACGTCATCGGCACCCTGCAGCTGCTCGGTGCCTGCCAGAAGTCCCCGACGGTCAAGAGGCTGGTCGTGAAGTCCAGTACGAACGTGTACGGGTCGGCGCCGCGCGATCCGGCCGTGTTCACCGAGACGACCCCGCCCAAGTCGCTGCCCAGCGGCGGCTTCGCCAAGGACACGGTGGAGGTCGAGGGGTACGTACGCGGCTTCGCGCGCCGCAGGCCCGATGTCGCCGTGTGCGTGCTGCGGTTCGCGAACATCCTCGGGCCGAGCGCGGACTCGCCGCTCGCCTCGTACTTCTCGCTGCCCGTGCTGCCGACCGTGCTCGGCTACGACCCACGGCTGCAGTTCGTGCACGAGGACGATGTGACCGAGGTGCTGCGGCTGGCCTCGCACGAACCCCGGCGGGGCACGCTCAACAGCGGTACGTTCAACGTCGCCGGTGACGGCGTCCTGCTGCTCTCGCAGTGCGCCCGGCGGCTCGGCCGCCCCACCGTCCCCGTGCTGATGCCCGCGGTGACCTGGCTGGGCTCCGCCTTGCGTACGCTGGGCATGACGGACTTCTCGCCCGAGCAGCTGCGGCTGCTGACCCATGGCCGGGTCGTGGCGACCAACGAGATGCGCGAGACGCTTGGATACCGGCCCACGTACACGACCGCGGAGACCTTCGCCGACTTCGCGCGCAGCCGCGGTCCCGGACTCCTGCCGCCGGAGGCCATTGCCGGGGCGGTCGACCGGATCGCCGCGCTGCCCCTCCTGGGCGGTGGCCACCCCCCGACGCAGAGCGCCAACTGAGGAGCGCATCAACGATGGCGGACGCCAAGGTCATTCCGTTCGACGACGACCGGTCCCGCGGGAGCGCCGTGCAGCGGCAGCCGCGGCGCCGGAGCGCGGGGAGCCGGCGCAAGGGTGAGCCCGCTGCGGTCCGTGAGGTGCAGCCTCTGCCTGGACGAACGATTCTGCAGGATGATGTCCCGGTGACGCGTGAGGAACCGGCGCCCTCGCCGGAGAGGCCGGGCGACGGCTGGGACCGGCGCATCGCCGGTGGTCTGGCCTTCCTGCGGCGACGGCTGACGGGCGAGTACGAGGTCGACGACTTCGGTTACGACCGGGAGCTGACCGACCACGTCCTGATGTCTCTGCTGCGGCCCCTCTACGAGAAGTACTTCCGCGTCGAGGTGAAGGGCGTCGAGAACATCCCGTCCGAGGGCGGGGCGCTGATCGTCGCCAACCACTCCGGGACGCTGCCGCTGGACGGCCTGATGATGCAGATCGCGGTGCACGACAACCACCCCGACGGCGGCCATCTTCGCCTGCTCGCCGCCGACCTGGTCTTCATGCTGCCGGTGGTCAACGAGCTGGCCCGCAAGGCCGGTCACACACTCGCGTGCGCGGAGGACGCCGAACGGCTTCTGGAGCGCGGAGAACTGGTCGGCGTGATGCCGGAAGGCTTCAAGGGCATCGGGAAACCGTTCGGCGAGCGCTACAAGCTCCAGCGCTTCGGCCGTGGCGGTTTCGTGTCGACGGCCCTGCGGCAGGGCGCTCCGATTATCCCCTGCTCGATCGTCGGGGCGGAGGAGATCTACCCGATGATCGGCAACGCGAAGACGCTCGCGCGCCTGCTGGGTTTCCCGTACTTCCCGATCACGCCGACGTTCCCGTGGCTCGGTCCGCTGGGTGCGGTGCCGCTTCCGACGAAGTGGACGATTCAGTTCGGCGAGCCGATCCCCACGGACGGCTATCCGCCGGAGGCGGCCGAGGATCCGATGCTGATGTTCAACCTGACGGACCAGGTCAGGGAGCAGATCCAGCACACGCTCTACAAGCTGCTGGTGCAGCGGCGGTCCGTGTTCCTCTGACGGTCCGGCCATGCCCTGCACGGCCTCGTACGGCTTCCGAGGAAGTACGGATACATCGGTGGGGGCGGCCCGGTAAGGGCGCCCCCACCGACGTAATGCATGAGGCAGGACCTAGGTCCTGTCTGGAGTCCAGATCAAGAATTTGTAGATTGCCTGCGAGCAG
>CAMLJW010000345.1 GCA_946480485.1 uncultured Streptomyces sp.
GCCGCTCGACGTCCGTACGTGGACGTGTGAGTGCGGAGTGGTCCATGACCGGGACGTGAACGCGGCGAAGAACCTTCTGGCCGCCGGGCTGGCGGTGTCTGTCTGTGGAGCCGGTGTAAGACCTCAACGGGAGTCCTCCCGGACGGGGCAGTCGGCGATGAAGCAGAAACCCCCACGGCGCGAGCCGTAGGAATCCCCCCCGTTCACGAGGGGGAAAAAGTCAAGACAGGTGCACATCTTCGACCGGACCATGCGTAGCGCCACCCTGGTGCCGACGTCGATCACGTGGCATCGTCCATGTCAGCCACCCGAAGCGCACACCCGGCCCTGTGCGCGACACACACGACGCGCACAACCCGGGAGCCGCTCCATGTCCTCAGTGACCCCCCCGCTGCTCTGGCAGCCCGACCCAGAACGCATCGCGCAGGCGAAGATCACCCAGTTCCAGGCCTGGGCGGCCGAACACCACGGAGCCCCCGTCGAGGGCGGGTACGCGGCCCTGCACCGCTGGTCCGTGGACGAGCTGGACACGTTCTGGAGGGCCGTCGTCGAGTGGTTCGACGTGCGGTTCTCGACCCCCTACAGGCGCGTGCTCGGCGATCGCTCGATGCCGGGCGCCCAGTGGTTCCCCGGAGCCACCCTCAACTACGCCGAGCACGCCTTGCGCACGGCCGAGACCCGCGCCGACGCACCCGCCCTTCTGTACGTGGACGAGGCCCACGAACCACGCCCCGTCAGCTGGTCCGAGCTGCGCCGTCAAGTCGGCTCCCTGGCCGCCGAGCTGCGAGCCCTGGGCGTACGCCCGGGAGACCGCGTCAGCGGCTACCTCCCCAACGTTCCACAGGCCGTCGTCGCCTTTCTCGCCACGGCCGCCGTGGGCGGCGTCTGGACCTCCTGTGCGCCCGACTTCGGCGCCCGCAGCGTCCTCGACCGCTTCCAGCAGGTCGAACCGGTCGTGCTGTTCACCGTGGACGGCTACCGCTACGGCGGAAAAGAGCACGACCGCCGCGGCACCGTTGCCCAGCTGCGCCGCGAACTGCCCACGCTGCGCGCCGTGGTCCACATCCCCCTGCTCGGCACCGAGGCTCCCGAAGGCGCCCTGGAGTGGTCCGCCCTCACCTCCGCGGACGTGGAGCCCGTCTTCGAAGAGGTCCCCTTCGACCACCCCTTGTGGGTGCTCTACTCCTCCGGCACGACCGGCCTGCCCAAGGCCATCGTCCAGTCCCAGGGCGGCATCCTCGTCGAGCATCTCAAGCAGCTCGGCCTGCACTGCGACCTGGGCCCCGAGGACCGCTTCTTCTGGTACACGTCCACCGCCTGGATGATGTGGAACTTGCTGGTCTCCGGGCTTTTGACCGGCACCACGATCGTTCTGTACGACGGCAGCCCCGGCCACCCGGACACGGGCGCCCAGTGGCGCATCGCCGAACGCACGGGGGCCACGCTCTTCGGCACTTCGGCCGCGTACGTCATGGCCTGTCGCAAGGCCGGCGTGCACCCTTCCCGCGACTTCGACCTCTCCCGCGTGCAGTGCGTGGCCACGACCGGCTCACCCCTGCCGCCCGACGGCTTCCGCTGGCTGCACGACGAGGTACGCGACGACCTGTGGATCGCCTCCGTCAGCGGCGGCACCGACGTGTGCTCCTGCTTCGCAGGAGCAGTACCGACACTCCCGGTGTACCTCGGCGAACTCCAGGCCCCGTGTCTCGGCACCGACCTCCAGTCCTGGGACCCGAGCGGCAAACCCCTGACGGACGAAGTCGGCGAGCTGGTCGTCACCCATCCGATGCCGTCCATGCCCATCCGCTTCTGGAACGACCCAGACGGCAGCCGCTACCACGACAGCTACTTCGACGTCTACCAAGGAGTCTGGCGCCACGGAGACTGGATCACCGTCACCTCACGCGGCTCGGTGGCCATCCACGGCCGCTCCGACTCCACGCTCAACCGCCAGGGCGTGCGCATGGGTTCCGCCGACATCTACGAAGCCGTCGAGCGGCTGTCCGAGATCCGTGAGTCCCTCGTCATCGGTATCGAACAGGCCGACGGCGGCTACTGGATGCCGCTGTTCGTGCACCTCGCCCCGGGCGCCGTACTCGACGACGTCCTCCTGGCGCGCATCAAGCAGACCATCCGCGAACAGCTCTCACCACGCCACGTCCCCGACGAAGTCATCGAGGTGCCCGGCATCCCGCACACCCTCACCGGCAAGCGCATCGAGGTCCCGGTCAAGCGCCTGCTTCAGGGCACCCCTCTGGAGAAGGCCGTCAACCTCGGCTCCGTGGACAGCATCGAACTGCTGCGCTTCTACGAGGACCTGGCCCGCAAGCGCGCCTGATCAACCTCCACACCGCTGCCTGTGCAGGGAGCAGGTCCGTGGCCGCCAGCCCCCTCGCACGACGGGCATTGTCACTGCCGCCGGTTACGGTGAGTGAGCACTGATCGACTGCGCACAGGGGGGTAAGAATGGCGGACACCCGGCACCGGACCACGCGAGGCGCCCTGCGCCGCGAAATCGCCGGCACCATCGGTCTGCTGACCGACGAGCAGGACTTCATCGCGATGCGGCACTACCGCACCTTCACCTTCGACGACCACGCGAGCTATTTCCAGCAGGTGGAAGCCCTGCTCAGGACACTCGCATCCAACGGCAACCACACCACGGTCGCACTCTTCGATCCCGAGGAGTACGCGGAGTTCTGCGCCGGCACCGGCCTGGAACCCGACGCCGCCTCCAGCCGCACCCGTTTCACGGCGGAACTCGCCTCGACGGGCGTCACCGTGCCCTATGAGGGACAGCCCCTCGCCGACCTCGTCCCGAACCTCGTCGACGAGGCCGTCCGACAAGCGACTTGGGAGTACGCGACCACACTCCTGTCCCGCATCGGCAACTGCGCGTCCTGCGGCGAGGACATCGGACGCGCGGCCTTCGTCCGCGCGTCCGAGCTGCTCATCCGCATCCTCGACACCACAGGTCCCGGCGAGCGCCACCTCGTGTGCAGCGTCTCGGCCGTGCCGGAAGCACTCGCCGCCGCCCTCCAAGCCGACGACGACATCCACGGCACACCCCAACTGGACGAGGCCGAGGCCCTCGAATTCACCACGGTCCTGGCCGTCGGCATCGCCACCCAGAGCGCGGGAGGCCTCGTCATGCGCACCAGCGCCCCCGACACCACCGACCGTGTCTTCGGCTGGCGTCTGCGCGGAGAAGGACTGGAACCGCTGACCGCCGGAGAGGTCTTCGACGCCTACTGCACCGATATCGAATCCGGCGATCTCGTCCCGCCGGAGTCGGGTGTCGACTACTGCGTACCACCCGACCTGGGGGACGACAGCCAAGCAACGGGGCACACCCACTGAATCCCAGAGGGGCGCCCCACCCTGGCGGTTTCCAGCGCCCCTCGACCACCGCCGATCCACGACGCCGGCCGGCTACTCGCCGGACAGCACCGCCTGAGCCGCCCTCCGCGCGTCCTCAGCACTGTCCGAGGCACGCGCTGCCGCCGCGGCACGCTCGCACTGCGCCAGTGTGTACTTCGCCAGCGTCGCCCGGACATAGGGAATCGACGCCGCACCCATGGAAAGGGAGGTAACCCCCAGGCCGGTCAGCACACATGCGAGAAGGGGGTCCGACGCGGCCTCGCCGCAGACACCACAGCTCTTGCCCTCGGCCGTCGCCGCCTCAGCGGACAGGGCGACCAGGTCGAGCAGCGCGGGCTGCCACGGGTCCTGAAGACGGGACACAGCGCCCACCTGGCGATCGGCGGCGAAGGTGTACTGCGCGAGGTCGTTCGTCCCCAGTGACAGGAACTCGACCTCTTGCAGAATTGACCGCGCCCGCAGAGCGGCCGACGGAATCTCGACCATGGCCCCGAACTTCGCCTGGAGACCAGCCTCACGGCACGCGTCCGCGAACGCCTTGGCGTCGGTACGGTCCGCGACCATCGGCGCCATCACTTCGAGGTAGACCGGCAGTCCCTCGGAAGCCTTCGCGAGCGCTGTCAGCTGCGTGTGCAACACCTCAGGATGGTCGAGCAGCGTCCGCAGACCGCGCACACCGAGCGCGGGATTCGGCTCATCGACCGGCGTCAGGAAATCGAGCGGCTTGTCGGCGCCCGCATCGAGCACACGCACCACGACACGACCTTCGGGAAAGGCCTCAAGCACCTTGCGATACGCATCGACCTGCTTCGCGGCGGACGGAGCGTTCCTGCTGTCGTCGAGGAAAAGGAACTCGGTACGAAACAGGCCCACACCCTCGGCACCGGCCTCGACCGCCGCCGCCACATCCGTGGGACCGCCGACATTGGCCAGCAGCGGGACCTTGTGCCCATCGCAGGTGGCGCCGGGACCGGTCGACGCGGCCAGCGCGGCCTTGCGGGCGGCTGCCGCTGCCTCCATGGCGGCCTTCCTCTCGGTGCTCGGGTTCACGAAAATCTCGCCGGTGCTGCCGTCCACGGCGATCATCGTGCCCTCGGCGAGGTCACCCGCTCCGGGCACCGCGACCACCGCGGCAACGCCGAGCGCCCGCGCCAGGATCGCGCTGTGGCTGGTGGGCCCTCCCTCCTCGGTGACGAATCCGAGGACGAGAGCCGGGTCAAGCAGAGCGGTGTCAGCAGGCGCAAGGTCACGAGCAATAAGGACATAGGGCTCGTCACTGTCCGGAACACCTGGCATCGGGACGCCGAGCAGGCGCGCGACGATACGATTGCGCACGTCGTCGAGGTCCGCCACCCGACCGGCAAGATACTCCCCGGCTCCCGCAAGCAGGGCGCGGTACGCGGCGAACGCGTCGTACACCGCCCGCTCCGCAGTGCTCCCGACTGCGATACGCCGCTCGACGTCGGCGATGAGCTCCGGGTCCTGGGCCATCATGGCCTGGGCCTCGAGCACCGCCTGCGCCTCGCCCCCGGCCAGATTGCCGCGCGCCACCAGGTCGGCCGCCGCAGCTACCACGGCCTTGTGGGCGCGCCCCTGTTCGCGATCCGCGTCCTTAGCCGGAATCTGCTGGGCAGGCGGCTCGAGCACTGCCGTTCCCAAATGCCGAACCTCGCCGATCGCCACACCGTGGCTCACGCCGACGCCTCGCAGCGTTGTCTCCATGTCACCTGTTCTTCGAGATAGCGGCGGGTCCCGCCCCCGCGATGGTCGTCTTGCCGGTCCATGACGGCACTCTGTCAGTGCCAGCTGAACAGAGCGTCGCCAGTCTTCACGTCGCCGTCAACGTTGAGGTCGGAGAGGGCCTCGGCAGCGGCCTCGAGAGCCACGACGGGGCACACCGGGGACTTGCCGGCCGCTTCGACGGCAACCGGATTCCAACGGACCACGGCCTGACCGCGCCGTACGGTGTCGCCCTTGTTGATGAGCACCTCGAAGCCCTCGCCGTTCAGCTGAACAGTGTCGATCCCGAGGTGTGTGAGCACACCATGGCCCTCGTCGTCGACCACGACGAAGGCGTGCGAGTGGAGCGAGACGACAACGCCGTCTACGGGCGAGACGGCCTCCGAGGCCTCACGTACCGGATCGATCGCAGTGCCCGGCCCCACCATCGCTTCGGAGAAGACCGGATCGGGTACGGTCGCGAGTCCGATGGCGCGTCCTGCAAGAGGGGACGTCACGGTGGTCATGGGAAGCCTCCCGGGGGTGGCGATGATATGGACCGTCACTGTTTGTCCCGGACGGCATAGTGTTGAGCAGGGTAAGTCATGAAAAGTCGCGGCTCCGCCCGAGAGTTCCCGGTTGACGACCGTAGGGCACAGCACAAACGGTTTGCGCCCGCTCCATCCCTCCATGTAGGGTTGACATCTGCTCGAGGCGGAGTGACGCAACCAAGCATCCCTGCCTGGCAGCATCGAACTTG
>CAMLJW010000346.1 GCA_946480485.1 uncultured Streptomyces sp.
CCCATCGCAGGTGGGCCGACACCGGCACGTCGAGCGCCGGGCGGTCGGGCTCGGCGACCTCGATCATCGCCAGCTCGACATCGAGCAGGGCGGCCAGCGAGGATCCCGCGACGGCCAGCTCCTCGAGGCGCGGCCATCCGCCGCCGAGCCCGACGAGCACCCGCCGCATCGGCTCGGTCGACGGCCGCCACCCGGTGCCGACCGCGAGCAGCGGCACGGCGCCGATCGTGTGGTCCACCGGCGGGTGGTGGCGATGACCGGCGAGCCCGACGCAGCACAGCCGGGCGCCCGACCACGTCAGGTACGACGCCACGTCCCCGGACTGAAGGTCCAGGTCCAGCAGCGCCACGGAACGGCCCGACGCCCCAGCCGCCAGGGCGAGCTGAACCGCGGTGACCGTGGCGCCCACGCCGCCCTTCGCCCCGGTCACCGTGACGACGGTGCCCCCCGGCCCCGCGTACAACTCCGGCGTACCGCTGCCGAGATGGCGCCGCATGCCCAGGGACCAGGCCGCCGCCGCCTGGACACGTTCGGCGAGCGCGTCGTAGCCGAGAGGCAGGCCGATGATGCCGCGGGCGCCGGAGTCCATCGCCGCGGTGAGTACGCCCGTACTGGTGTCGGCGGTGATGAGGACGACCCCGACCGCCGGGAACCGCATCACCACGTCGCGGACGACGTCCAGCGCGGGCACCGGACCGATCCGCTCGTGGACCAGGACGACCTCGGGCAGTTCGTCCAGCGACTCCGCCGCGTGCCGCGCCAGGGTGTCCAGGAGCGCCGTGGTGTCCGGGACGGGCGGGGCGGGTTCGGCCTCGGGGAGCTGACTCAGCAGCGTGGTGAGGGCTCGGCCCGAGTCGATGTCGCCGACGGCCGGCAGGATGCGGATGGTCATCGGCACACCTTCGTGGGGGCTGAGCGCATCACGGCCTCCTACTTGTCCTCGTCGAGGGTGTACGTGCGGTCGCCGGGTGCGACGGCGGTGTCGGAGCCACCCGCGACCAGCGCGAGGCGTACATGGGTCGCGAACGACTCCGCGTACGCGACGCGTTGGGCGTCGGTGGTGTCGAGGGCGAAGGTGATCGGGACCGCTTCGGTGGCGGTACGGCGGCGGTCGTCGCTGTTCTGGGAGGGGTCCAGCGCGGTCAGCTTGCCCACATCGATGACCCCGGCGTTCTCCACGATGACCTTCGACTGGTCCTTGCCGCTCTCGCTCTCGGCCTTGAAGGTGGCGTAGATGTTGACCCGCGAGCCCGGGTTGATCTTCCCCGCCACACCGGTCGCCGCGTCGATCATGATCGCGATCTCCTGCTGGCCCGCCTCCAGCGCGGGACGGTCCACGATCATGTCCGTCTGGAGAAGCGAACCCTTCTCCAGACGGGTGACCGCGATCTTGCCGCGGATCTGGGAGAGGCTGGTGACCGCGGTCGACGACAGCCACCGCTCGGGCATCGAGACCTTCTCGAACTGGTCGGCCGACAGCTCCCGGTACGGCGCGACATCGCTCTTCAGGCGATACGCCGCCACCTCTGGGCCGACCTTCGAGTTCACGTCGCGGATCACCGAGAGCACCCCGGCGAAGGCGCCCAGGGCGCACAGGGCCGAGAGGACCAGCAGGATGACGCCGCGACGCTGGCGTGAGTTCATGGCGCGGACAACCTCGATCGGGGCGGGGACAACGGGGGGCGAGCGGTCGTACCTGGTGCTCGGGTCGTACCTGGTGCTCGGGTCGTACAAGCGGGCGAGTCGTTACCGTTGTTCAGCTGTACGTGCGCGAGACTTACGCGGAGCCCGGTGGCAAGGCGCGTACAGAAGAAACTGCCCGTACGGTGGCGGTCGGAAGCTCCGGAGGGGGAGGCAAAGGCGCCGCACAGAAACCGCAGCGGTCGCCGATGAGCTCCAGACCGCACCAGTGGCACTCCTCGCGCCGTACGGACGAGACCAGTTGGTAGAGCACGGACACGTCGTGCAGACCCGCGGCGAACTCGGCGACCTTGCCCGTGCCCCACCAGCGCGCGGACTCGGCGGGCAGCGGCACGGTGGCGACGCCCTGCACGCGCCAGGCGGGGGCGAGGGTCGCGGTCGGCCAGTCGCCGGGCAGCTGCCCGGGCGCGACGAGCATCCGCGTGCCGAACTCGGGCCCGGCCAGCTCCTCCTGCTGCCCCTGCTCCACGCGCACCAACTGCGGCCGCGGATTGGTCAGTACGGCGAACTGCGCACCCGGCACCCATGACTTGGCGTGGGACTTCAGGGAGACCGGCACCCGGTCGAGCTTGGCGACCGAGCCGAGCAGTGCGCCCGCGTAGACGTAGTGGGCGAGCAGCCGCGCGGAGGAGGCGAGCACCCCGGGGGTGAAGTCGCACACGGAGAGCTGGCGCAGTTGCTGGGCCAGGAGGGCGAGGCCGAGCGGTGGCAGATCGACGCCGAGCAGCGCGATGCGGTCACTCTCCAGAACGGAACGCACGGCGTGCAGCCGCCGAATGACGTCGGTGGAGGTGGAGGCCGGGTACAACGCGATCACGTACCCGTGCTGCTCGATGAGCGCGTGCATCCCGGTCAGGGAGTTCTCGAGGTTTTCGAGGGGCTGGACGGCGGCGGGCGGTGTCTGCCGGTCGTGCGGTGGGAGCACCAGATCCGGACTGGTGACGGCTATCGCGGTCGGCACGCTGCACACCACCCCGTTTCACTGTGGCGCGGTGGTCGACCACCGCCTCAGATCGCCCCTGTGACGTCCTCTTGAACTTGCTGTGCAGCACCTTATCCAACGGCTTGCCCCGCTCAACACCGAATCTCCGAGACCAACTCACCGCAGATGGAGGCTGATCCACACGAAGTGAAGCGCGAGTGGATCGGTCCATCACGCACGCACAGTCACTCGTGGTCGCCGGACAGTTCGCACCACACCACTTTTCAGCCAGTCACGCGGCAGCGGGCGGTGAGCGGGTGGCGGCCCTTCGTGTCCGCCATTCGGCTGTGCCGCCGGGAGTCGAGGAGCGCGGTGCGGGTCGCGCGGCGGGCGGTGTGCGCCGCTCTGGAGTCGTCGGTCAGGTGGAGGTGGCTCTCCCAGGTGGCAGGAGCGACGGGGAGCAGGGGTGGGACAGGGGCAGGCGAAGATGGTTTCGGGCCTGCGTAAACCCCCCGGCCCGGCAAAGTAGTTGAGGGCAGTACAGTCGAGGTGGCTTGTCTCCCTGGCGCGGGCCCGCCCCTCCCAGGGACGAGCATGCGGTCAGGCCCCTGCGATGCGTTCCAACTGCAATGGGTAGCATTTACGTCACTCAATGTAGAGCCAGGCTGCGCTGGCTGTGATTGACGGCAGACTGCTGTGACCATCGCGGAAGGAAGGCCATGCCACCGAGGACCACCCCAACGGAGCGTCAGAGGCGTCTGGGCAGCGAGCTGCGCAAGATGCGGATGGCCGCAGGGATGACCGCGGAGCACGCTGCTGGGCTGCTCGGGCTCGACCGGGCGAAGATCTCAAACATCGAGACCGGAATACGCACCATCAACCCGGAGCGGCTTCGCACCCTCGCCTGCAAGTGCGACTGCTCGGACCAGGCATACGTAGAAACGCTGGTGAACATGGTCCGGCCCAGCGGCCGGGGTTGGTGGGAGCGTTACCGCGGTTCCCTCTCCCCTGATCTCCTGGACATCGCCGAGCTGGAGTCGTACGCCGAGCGCATGCGTACGGCCCACACCGCGCATGTCCCGGGCCTGCTTCAGACCAGCGACCATGCCCTCGAACTCTTCCGGGCCGTGCTCCCGCCGCTCCCCGAGTACGAGATCGGCCTGCGCCTCGCCTTCCGTGCCGAGCGGCAGAACATCCTGGAGGGCGAGAAACCGACCGAGTACCTAAGCCTCGTCCACGAGGCCGCGCTGCGCATGCAGTTCGGCGGGCCCAAGGTGGCTCGCGCCCAGCTCAGCCACCTGCTCACCATGTCCGAGCGCCCGGCGGTCCGCTTGCTTGTCGTCCCGTTCGCAGAAGGAACGTTCCCCGGGGCCGGCCAGACCGTCAACTACCTCGAAGGTCCCGTACCGCAACTGGACACCGCTCAGGTCGACAGCTCGCACGGGCCGGAATTCCTCTGCGGCGAAGCACATCTGGCCAAGTACCGTGCACACCTGGACTGGATGGAGCGCATAGCCCTGTCGCCGGAGGCGTCACGCGACTTCATCCGTGACATCGCCAACAGCCTGTGAGGAGTTGCCCGATGGACGACATCACGTGGGAAGAACCATTCTGCGGCGAGGGAGCGAGCTGCTTCCGCCTCGGCACCGACAACCAGGACAACGCCTACATCGCCGTAGCCGGCGCTGAGCATGCCTATCTCACCGATACCCGCGAAGCCCTCCGCACCCTCATCCTCGAAGTCAAGGCGGGCAAGGCCGACCACCTGCTTTGAGCAACGGAGGAACCGCTGACTACCCCGCCGGGCGGTAGTAGCCGAGTATGGCGGCGAGTTGGCCGAGCCACTCCTGCAGCCGCTCGCCGCGCTTCGCGTCGACTCCGCACTCATACACGATGCCGTTGGTGTGGACGACGGCAACCATGAGGCCCCTGCCGGTGGGGCCCGGCTTGTAGTGGACGCTGCGGATCACGGACCACGGGAACTCTGCGTTCATTCCGTGGTTCTCGAACGAGACACCCTCGGCGTCCACAACAACGGCATTGCGGCGGTCGGCGGCCACGAAGTCCGGGCCCTGGGCAGGGGGTTGCGGCGGGGCGGGAGCGGGCGGGTACGGGGCCTGCTGGGCGTACGGGTTCTGGGAAGCGTACGGCTGCTGGGCGTACGGGGTGGTCTGCGGGGCGTACGACGGTGGAGGCGGGCCGAAGCCTTGTGGCGGATGGGAACCGTATCCGGGCTGATGCATGTCCATCCCTCGCGTGCTGGTGTGCGCCGATCCGTGCGACTGTCGATCGCAGATTACGTGCTCGACACTTCTCCGCGTACGGCACACACGGCCTGTGCCCCGGCGGTCAGCGCCGACCAGCCATTTCTCGCAACCACGCGAGCCGATGCTGTCGCCGTCGCCCGCGAGATCACCCGGGCGTCCGCGCACACCGGGTACGCGGCCCAATCGACGCCTGAACGGCCCGACGGGGCGGTCGTCGCCGCGGAAGCTCCGGCGAACGTGAAGGACCGGCCGGAGCGCGTCAGAGGAACTCGGACCACGGCTGATCCCAGATCTGCTTCACGCACAGGACGACGAAGAGCAGGCCCGCGATCGTGAGCATGGCGTTGCTCACCATTCCGTTGCGCCATTGGGCGGGTGTGCGCGAGGAGTTGAGGAGCCAGAGGAGGGTGAGGGAGAGGAAGGGCATGAAGGCCGCGCCCAGGACGCCGTACAGGATGATCAGGCGGAAGGGCTGGCCCTGGAAGAGGAGGATGATCGGGGGGAAGGTCAGCCAGAGGAGGTAGGCGCGGAAGGGCCAGGACTTCTCCCGGCTGCCGGAGGCCACTTCCTCGCCCGTCACCGTGCGACGGGCACGCGTGCGCTCCACGAAGTCCGCGAACATCAGGCTCACGCCGTGCCAGACCCCGATCAGCGAGGTGAAGGAGGTGGCGAAGAAGCCGATGAGGAAGAACTGCGACGTCGTCGTGCCGTACTCGACCGCCAGGATGTCTCCGAGCTGGATGAGGCCCTTGTCGCCGCTCGCGATGGCGATGTTCGCGGAGTGGAGGAGTTCCGCGCCGACGAAGAGCATGGCGACGACGAAGATGCCGGTGGTGGCGTACGCGACACGGTTGTCGAGGCGCATCACCTTCATCCAGCCGGTGTTGGTCCAGCCCTTCGCGT
>CAMLJW010000347.1 GCA_946480485.1 uncultured Streptomyces sp.
CCCCACTCCACCCAGGGTCGCGCGATCAGCGTGCGTACGCTCGGACAGGGCATCCCCTTCGGCCGCCGTATGAGCGACGCACAGCAGCCCCAGCCGAACCAGTCGGCACCCACGGCCCCTACGGCTCCCCAGCCACAAACCCAGCAGGCACAGGCACAGGCACAGGCACCGGCGCCCGCACAGGCCCAGGCAGGGCCCCAGCAACAACCCCAGACCCCTACCCCTCCCCCGCACGCGACCAACGGCTCCGGTCGCCGCCGCAAGCTCGGCACCCGCAACGAGCCCGTGCCCGAGCCCGCAGCTGCGGCCGAGCACCCGGAAGTGGCTGCCCGCCAGCACCCCCGGCAACGGGCACCGCAGTCCCAGCAACCCGCGCAACCCGCGCCGCAGTCCCGGCTGGCCACCGCCACCGGGGGCACCGGCCGCTCGTACGCGATCGGGGCCCCCGACAAGAACGCAGACGAAGGCCCCGAGCCGCTCGACGGCCCCGGCGGCGCGGTAGAGGTCGCGAATCAGCCCCAATCGCAGCCGATGGACGACGAGCTGCCCCCGGAGCCGCTGGACAACCCGCGCCGGCTGCTGGTCTGGCCCGCGCCGGACGTCTCCACCCAGCAGGCGCTGAGCGAGCGCGGCTATCGTCCGGTGATCGTGCACTCACGCGAGGAGGTCGCCGCCCAGATCGCCGCCTTCCCCGCCGCGCTCTTCGTCGACCCGCTCACCGGCCCGATCACTCGTACGGCGCTGCAGTCGCTGCGTACGGCCGCGGTCGCCGCCGACGTCCCGGTGCTCGTGACGGCGGGCCTCGGGCAGGCGACGCGTGAGGCGGCGTACAGCGCCGACCCTGCCGTACTCCTCAAGGCGCTGGCGCCCCGCGACAGCGAGCAGCACCCGCCGCGCGTGCTGCTCATCGAGGAGCACGCGGAGATCGCGCTGGCGCTGACCGCGATGGTGGAGCGGCGCGGGATGCAGGTCGCGCGGGCCACGTCCGACGCGGACGCGGTCACCCTGGCCGCGCAGATGCGACCGAACCTGGTGGTGATGGATCTGATGCAGATACGCCGCCGCCGTGCCGGAATCGTGGACTGGCTGCGCGCGAACGGCCTACTCAACCGCACCCCGCTCGTTGTCTACACCGCCGCTGTCGACCAGGCCGAACTCCCGCGCCTGGCCGCGGGGGAGGCGGTCCTGTTCCTCGCCGAGCGCTCGACGAGCGCGGAGGTACAGAGCCGGATCGTAGAGCTGCTGACGCGCATCGGTACGAACTGAGTCGCGCGCACCGGGCATGGGGGCTTGAACCGCCCCTGCGTATGTGAGGGCTGGGGTGGTGTTTCACGTGAAACACCGCCCCAGCCCTCACCCATAGGGTCGGCGCGTAGCTGCCGCACGCACGACGCCCGACAGGGGCCCTACATCAACCTCACTCTCAGTGTTCATGGCACACTTTCCAGCGGTAGATCGTGATCGCCCCCCAACCGGCAGGATTACGATTTACGAGCGGAGTCCTTGGCGATCTGCTTCCGGACCTTTGGGTCGTTCCCGAGTCCTGCCGGGAGCTTCGTTCGAGAGTCGAGCCTCGCGGAGATCAACTGCTGCACTGTTGCCTGCGTGGGCTTCAACGTCACCTCGCGGCCGTTCACCTTGCCTACCTGGCCGGCCCGCAGGATCGCGCCGCGCAGATCTGCGCCGGTGAGGTCTGCGCCGGTGAGGTCTGCGCCGCGTAGATCTGCATAACGCAGGTCTGCACCCCGCAGGGACGCATAGTGAAGGGATACGTTTATGGGACTCGCTCCGCGTAACTGAGCGTGCTGGAGCCTCACGTGGTCCAGGTTCGCACCGACCAAGTACGCCCCGCGCAGGTCCGCATGGGGCATGGTGGCGTTCCGCAGGATCGCGCCACTCAGGTTGGCGTCGGGCAACCGCGGGTAGTCCGTGCCGGCATACGCGGAGTCGGGACTCCCTCCGCGGAGGAGGCCGATCCACGGCAGGTACGTCTCGCGCAGATCCACTTTGGCCGTGGCGTCGTGAGCGGGAAAGCGTCGTGCCAGGACTTCGAACGCCGCCTGCACATCGGCTTCAGGCCGCCTGTCGAAAGCCGAGTTCTTCGTCCCAGACGCCCGCGCGTGGGTGCGGATATAGGCCGAGAGCACGTCCACGATGGAGGGCTGGTCCCGAGGCGAATCCTTCATTATGCGCTGTAGTGCATAGATGCCACCGAGCCGCACTTCCGTCGACTGGTCGCCGAGGTTGCTGACAGCGGCGGTATAACGGTCAGTGATCTGCCCTTCCCTCGTGACGCCCAGCTCGTCGTTCGACTGCATCGAGGTGAAGAACACCGCTGCGATGGCGGCGATGGCCGTCGTCGCAGCGCCGATCACTTCGATCCTCCGCGTCCAGATGCCTCGCTGATCGGACGGATCCGCTGTGGCCGAGTCTCCGAAGCCCCGCTCTGCACGAGCGGTGAGGGTGCCGGTCGGCCGGGCCCGTCCTGGCGCGTGGCGCCGCTGGCCTGCCTGCCGCGGGCCAAGTGGTGCTCGAGGTCGCATGCGGTGGCCTGCTCGCGCCCAGCGTTCGGCGATGCGTCGAATCTGTTGCCCGCGCGCCCCCGCTCGGGGAGTCCCCCTCATCATGAAGCTATTTGATCTGATCACGCCTGTGTGGTGCAGGGCTTTCACACAGAAGCTTCAGGTAGGGGGATGGAAGCGCTGTGGCGAGCATCGCGAAGGTGACCCGGCGGGTCCGTCTACGCGCTCACGCGCCGGTGCGCGTTGTCGCATAAACCGGCGTCCTGGCGGGGTCGTTGCTCCCCTCGCGGCGCGGCCCCGGGCTCGGCTCTACGCGACCCCATGCAGGCCGTTCTCGCCCCTCGGCCGCCCCAGGGCAACAGGAGAGCCCCTGGCGGGGCGCCAGGGGCTCTCTGGAGCGGTGCGGCAGGTCAGCGCAGTTCGGTCACGTCAAGCTTGCCCAACCTATGCGCTTCGCGAACCTTCTTCTTGTCGAACTTGCCCACGCTCGTCTTCGGCACCGCCTCGATGATCGTCCAGCGCTCGGGGAGCTGCCACTTGGCAATCTTGCCCTCGTCGGCTAGGAAGGCGCGCAGGCTCTCGAAGTCGGCGGTGGCGCCTTCCTTGAAAACAACGGTGGCGAGCGGGCGTTCGCCCCACTTGTTGTCCGGCACGGCGACGACGGCGGCCTCGGAGACGTCCGGGTGGGACATCAGGGCGTTCTCCAGCTCGACCGACGAAATCCATTCGCCGCCGGACTTGATGACGTCCTTGGCGCGGTCGGTGAGGGTCAGGAAGCCATCGGGGCTGATCGTGCCGACGTCACCGGTCTTGAGCCAGCCATCCTCGCTGAACTTGTCGGCGGGGCACAGGACTTCGGCGTCCTGGCCGCCGTAGTACGCGCCCGCGATCCACGGGCCGCGCACCTCAAGTTCACCCGCGGACTCGCCGTCCCAGGGCAGTCGCTCGCCGCCGGGGCCGGTCAGCCGCGCTTCGACGCTCGCGGGGAAACGGCCCTGCGTGAGGCGGTACGCGAATTCCTCGTCCGTACCGACCACGCGGGCCGGCGGCCGAGCGACCGTGCCGAGCGGCGAGGTCTCCGTCATGCCCCACGCGTGGCAGACGCGCACGCCCAGCTCGTCGAAGGCCTGCATGAGGGCGGAGGGACAGGCGGACCCGCCGATGGTGACCCGGAGGAGCGAACTCACGTCCCGAGGCCTGGCGTTGAGCTCCTGGAGCAGGCCCTGCCAGATGGTCGGGACGGCCGCCGCGTGGGTCGGGCGCTCGCTCTCGATCATCTCGGCAAGCGGGGCCGGCTGCAGGAAACGGTCCGGCATCAGCATGTTCATGCCACTCATGAACGCCGCCTGCGGCAGCCCCCAGGCGTTCACATGGAACTGCGGGACCACGATGAGAGACGTGTCCTCGTCGGTGAGGCCTATGGACTGCGCCATGTTGACCTGCATGGAGTGGAGATAGACGGAGCGGTGGGAGTAGACGACGCCCTTGGGGTCGCCGGTCGTTCCGGAGGTGTAGCACATCGCCGCCGCCTGGCGTTCGTCCAGCTCCGGCCAGTCGTACGTCTCCGGTTTGTCCGCGATCAGATCCTCGTACTCGTGCACCCTCACCTGGGCCGAGGCACCGTCCAGCAGCGAGCGGTCGCCAGGGCCGGAGACGACCACGTGCTCGACCGACCCGAGGTGCGGCAGCAGCGGCGCGAGCAGCGGAAGCAACGAACCGTTGGCGATGACGACGCGGTCAGCGGCATGGTTCACGATCCAGACAAGCTGCTCGGCCGGCAACCGCAGGTTGAGCGTGTGCAGAACCGCGCCCATGGCGGGAATCGCGTAGTACGCCTCGACGTGCTCGGCGTTGTTCCACATCAGCGTCGCGACCCTGTCGTCGCCCTGGACACCGAGATCGTCACGCAGTGCGTGCGCGAGCCGGGCCGAACGGGCCCCCACCTCCGCGAACGAGCGTCGCTGCGGCTGCCCCTCACCCGCCCACGTGATCACCTGCGACGAACCATGGATGGTCGACCCGTGGGTCAGGATCCTCGAGATCAGCAGTGGTACATCCTGCATTGTGCTCTGCACAGCGTCCTCCCGGGCGGCATTGCCCACGCGGTAGTAAGCGGGTTTGCGCTGATTCTGCGCGCATACCGTTCGGTATGTCGCCAGGACCGGGAATGATTTATCACGTTGTGTCGCAGGTGATTCCCTGGTGGGCGGCTTTCCTGGGGCTTGGCAGGGGATTTGGCACTCTGCTGGTGCTCTACTGCTGCTCTATAGGGCGTGTCAGGCCCTAGTCTGCGGAGCGAACCGGCGCGAGCTCCGGGTCCTCACGCAGCTTGCCGAGCGCACGTGACACGGCCGACTTGACCGTGCCGACCGCGACGCCGAGCACCTCGGCCGTCTGGGCCTCGCTCAGATCCTCGTAGTACCGCAGTACGATCATCGCCCGTTGCCGTGCCGGCAACCGCATGATCGCGCGCCACATCGCGTCGTGCAGCGCCTGCTGCTCCGCCGGATCCCCGGCCGGCGCCACCTCAGCTTCCGGCAGCTCGTCGCACGCGAACTCGTCGACCTTCCGCTTCCGCCACTGCGACGTACGCGTGTTCAGCAACGCCCGGCGTACGTAACCGTCGAGGGCCCGGTGGTCCTCGATCCGCTCCCACGCGACATACGTCTTCGTCAGCGCGGTCTGCAACAGATCCTCGGCGTCGCTCGGGTTCGCGGTCAGCGAGCGCGCGGTACGCAGCAGGACGGGCTGGCGGGCCTTCACGTACGACGCGAACGACGGGTACGCGCGGGTCCGCGTCGCGGCGATCGAAGCGCTGGTGCAGACGAGTGTGGTCATGGCTCCACGCTAGGAGCGGCCCCTCCTTCTGGGATCGGCCGGAGGTCCCGAAGCGTTGTCCGCCTCAGGTTGTAGGAGTGGCCCTTCCTCTACCTCCTGAAGTGGACGCGGGTGCCCGTCCCCCGGAGGGTTCAGCCCCGAGAAACGGCTCCCGGAGCAGTAGTACGAGGCTCAGGGCGTCTTTGAGGAGTACGGCTGGGCGCTGGGACGGAACAGGAGGAGCAGGACAGCCTCCGTCACCGGTGATCGCGAGCAGCGCAACGACCCCCGACCATATGAACTGGTCAGGGGCCGCTCACGTGCGGTGGGTGTGGGATTTGAACCCACGGTGACTCGCGCCACGACGGTTTTCAAGACCGTTCCCTTAGGCCGCTCGGGCAACCCACCTCGGCCCCGTCCTACCTGGGGCGGAGCGGGTACAGCGTACCGGC
>CAMLJW010000348.1 GCA_946480485.1 uncultured Streptomyces sp.
GGGGAGGACGATAACCGAGCCTGCCTACATGTCCACGTCACTCGGCAATAATCCGGTAGCGGCCTTCGAAGGCAATACAGGAATTCTCCACCTGCGGGTTCCCGAGGGAACCGATGCCCTGTGGATGGAGAAGGTCAGTCATTACGGAATGGGCGAGCGGGAACTGCTGCTCGGACGGGACACAAGCTACCAGGTGACGCGGGCCTTCAAGGACGAAAATGGCAAGTGGCATATCTACGGGGAAGTCTTGCCCAAGAATTAGGGAAGGTGCAGCGAATGAACGTCGAAAAGGAAACACCTCGCTTCGTCAAGCGGACAAGCAATCCGCACTTCGAAGACGAAGGGCCCGTGCTTGTGACAGGACCCCCGGAATATGCCTCACAAACCCGAAACCCCGTCCAGTACGTCGCTGTAGCGAACCCCAGCGGCACGGTGATCGGCTACCTGTGGTTCAGCGACGAGGATGCGGCCGCACGCTGGATCCCCCGAAGGGTCGCCCCCGAAGAGGGCGGAGTGTGGATCGGCCGTCTGCGTGACGCCAAGGCGCGTGGTCTCAGGCCCTCGGAAGCACTCGCCGAGGCGATCCGGGACTCGCCCGCCTCCAGTCACGTCGTACCTGACTCTGCTGCCGAAGCACCCAACTCGGACGCGGTCCGCGACCTTGCCGGGTGGCCTCCCCCAGAGAGCCCATGGCACCCGGCGACCGGGACGCTGCTCGGCCTCGCACTCGGCGATGCCATGGGCTACCCCACCGAGTTCCTGAACATGGAGCAGATCACCTCCAAGTTCGGTGTGTGGCGCAAGATGGAGATGCCCCTTTCCTGGGGCGACACGGTGCGGGTGACCGACGACACCCAGATGGCACTGGCCGTCGGGGAAGCCTTGGCGGAAGTCACAAGGAGCCCACGCGAGACAGGAGGAGCCTGGGGGGCAGCACAGGCCATCACACCCGCCCAGGTCGAATCGGCCCTGCGCAAGCACTTCGTGGCCTGGTTGCACTCCCCGGACAACAACCGGGCCCCCGGGCAGACCTGCCTGGACGCCTGCGCCGCACTCGAACGCGACATCCCCTGGCAGGCCGCCAGCATTTTGCACTCCAAGGGATGCGGAGCGAACATGCGAGTGGCCCCCGTAGCCCTCGTACCCGGCCTGACGGCCGAACAACGCTCAGGCATCGCCCAGTTGCAGGCGGCGCTCACCCACGGCCACCCCACCGCCCTCGCCGCCAGCGACCTGACGGCCCACGCCGTATGGCTCCTCGCCCACGGCTGCGCCCTCGACGACCTCCTCCCGCAACTACGCACTCATGCGCAGCAATCGCGGCAGACGTACCACTCCGACTGGCTCGGAGACCTGGCCCACAGGGCAGGCGCCCCCGACCCCGCCTCCTACATCGCGTTCGGATGGGACGAGTGCCTGCGCGCCCTCGACACCGTCACCAACGCCCTGCGCGACCCCGACATGGACCAGGACCCCAGCCAAGCCGTCGGGGCCGGCTGGATCGCCGAGGAAGCCCTCGCGACAGCCTTGTACTGCTTCCTCGTCGTCGGGGGCGACGCACGCGGAGCGATCGCGCGAGGAGCACACTCCTCCGGAGACTCCGACTCGATCGCAGCCCTCGCCGGCGCCTTCGCCGGAGCGGCACACGGCCCCAAGTACTGGCTGCACGAGTGGGTCACGGTATTGGAATACCGCGACCGCATCCGGGCCCTGGGCTCCACCTGGGACTGAAGCGGGAAAAAAGAGGCAAGAACGTGCAGGAACCTCAGGCGGCGGCACGGCCCGCGGCTGATGCGGGGCGCCCGCCTTACAGGGGGATGCCGGACCCCACGCGGCAGGCGACCTCCTGGCTCGACTCGGTCTACGGAGGACTCGTCGAGCTCGCCTCACCGCACCCCGTGCACGAGACGGACTCAGCCTGGCTGATGGCCTGCCGGGTCCTCCCACAGCCCGGATATCCACGCTCGCCGATGCTCGCGGCCTCCGTCGTGGTCCCCAAGGACGGCGGCTTCCCGTTCCATCCGACACCGAGCGCTCCGCTCGCGGACCTGGAGCCGGCACCGCCCCACGAGACCGCCCAACGGGTCGACCGCCAGCCCCGCAGGATCAATGCCCGCGGCTGTGTCGTCGCCGTGCACTCCACGATCGACGGATGCCCGTCGGTCGCATTGCCCTGGCGCTCGGCCCACGAGGCCCCGGGCTGGTGGAGCAGGCTGCGCCGCCGGTACTTCCCGGAGTTCGAACACGTACCCGTCACCGACTGGGACGACGTCGTCAGGGCCGTCCGGGAGCCGGGCCCTGACACCAGGGGCGTGGTCTGGGTCCGCCGCGAGATGGGCGGTCACGAGGCGACCGGCAACCTGGTCTACACGCACAACAACAAAGGCCAGGTCGTCCTCCTCGACGGCCTGACCTCGTCCCTCGCCCGGCTCGACACGTCCTCGCTGCGCGAGATGGTGCTCATCCGTGCCGCGCCCACTGCGCGGGCGTCCCGGGACTGAGGGGTCACTCCTCAGAGGCGTACGACACGCAGTCCGCCCAGGCAGCGGGCGGGAACGTGAGGCGGGGGCCCCGGGTGTTCTTGGAGTCGCGGACGTGGATGGTGGCGGGGGTGGTGGCCGTCTGGGCCGAACTGACGATCACGCCCACCGGATCGCGGTCCGTCCCGTCCCGGTGAACGGCGACGCGGCCGACCAGGACCATCAAAGGCTTTGAAACCTCTGGGCCAATACCCACCCAACCCGACCAGCCTCCCGGCGACGCCGACGAGCACGACCACCCGCGCGACCGAGCCGCCCGGATGCCCCCGTGACGCGCTCGATGGCTCAATGCCCGTGCGACACGGGGATTGAGCGGGTCTGCAGCAGCAGTTGCAGATGTGAGAACAGACACTGGTTCGGATCGGAGAGATCGATCCCGCTGATCGCCTCCACCCTCCTCAGCCGGTAGCGCAGGGTGTTCGTGTGCAGATGCAGCAGCCGGGCCGCCGCCCTCATGTTGCACTGCGTGCCGAAATACGCGAGCACGGACGCCACGAGCCCCGAGTCGTGCTCTCTGTCGTAGCTCAGGAGAGCGGTGATCCGCGGATCCCGCAGGGCCGGGTTCTTGTCGAGCAGCGCGAGCGTGTCACTGAGGAGGACCTCCGAGCGCACGTCGGTGATGGTGGCAACGCGCCGTTCGTCCCGCCGCGTGATGATGTCGAGCACCCGGTCCGCCGAGACCTTCGACTCGGCGATCGCGTCCAGGCTGCCGACCACCGAACCGACGGCCGCACAGATGTCGAGCTGCAGGCGCTGACCGGCCAACCGTACGATCTCGCTCGCCAGACCGGCGACCATGCCCTCGCCGGACTGCTCCGGCAACCCGGGCAGCAGCAGGTACACGCGCTCGCCGTCGCCGGACACCAGGGACCGGCGCCGGAACGCGGCGGCGTGGACGGAGATCAGACTCGTCATCGCCGCCCTGCGCAGTTCGAAGACCGGACGGCCGGCGTCGGGGTCGGACGCGCCGCCGGTCAGGGCGAAAGCCGTGACCGCCGCCGGTTTCGACAGGTCGGCCCCGATGTGTGTGGCGAACGTCCGCGGATCGATGTGTCCCTCGAGCATCCAGCTGAGCAGCGCGTCTTCCCCTTGCAGGTTCACGGGTGCCCCGGTCCGGCGCCGCACGAGCTGCAGGGCTGCCGTCCGGGCGGCGCCGATCAGCGCACTCTCCGCATGGCTGGACAGTTTGTCCTTGCCCTCCTGGACCCAGATCGAGCCCAGCAACTGCTCGTCTACGCGGATCCCGATCGCCAGTCGCCGCCTGATCCCCCGCTCCGGACGTTCCTCGACATCCACCACGTCGTCCCCGGTGCGCAGTCGCTCGTACACGCCCCACTGCCGCAGCAGCTCCAGATAGTGGGCGGGGCCCTGCCAGCCCAGGATCGAACGCCGACGCAGCTCGTCCACCTCGTCGTCCGAGCGGGAGTAGGCCAGCACGCGGTTGGCGCTGTCCTCGATACTGACGATGCCACCGGTGAGGGCGGCGACCGTCTCCGCCAGGGCGAAAAGGTCAGTGGGCTCACCGGTCTCCGGGAACCGGGCCACGCGCGCGTCGGCAACCACACCTCTGGCCAGGGAGTCGATCTGCGCCCAGCGAGCCTCCGGGCGTACGCCGAGCATGACGGCGCCCGTGTCGGCAGCGACCTGTTTCAAAGCTTCGCGATCGCCGTCCTGGTCCAGCTTGACGGCCACGGCCGCAGCACCCTGCCGGGCTGCCGCACGTGCCAGGGGGAGCGCCCTGTGGCCCCGCGCACCGATGACCAGGACAAAATCCTCTCGGTACGTCTCCGAGCCGTCGTCCGCATCCAGGAGGACCACGTCGTTGATCTCGACGTCGAGACCGGCCGGCGCGGCGACCAGGTCGACCACCGGCTCGCCGAGCGCAAGCAGTAGCTGTCGCAGACCCGCACCGGCGGGCCTGCCCGTCTCCTCCACCATGAGACCCATTCTGCTCGCGAAGCGGATTCGCCAGGACATGCCCGAGCGAGGCCTCGAGCGTGAGGCGATTCAATCGCTGCCCATACAAACATACAAACAGGTCACGAACACGGGAAGTACGAAGAGGGCCCGTACGACCGAAGTCGTACGGGCCCCTTCAAGGAGCTCCTGAGGAGCTACCAGGTCAATCGATCAGCGACTACTTGTTGATCTTGGTGACCTGGCCGGCGCCCACGGTCCGGCCACCCTCACGGATGGCGAACTTCAGGCCCTCCTCCATGGCGACAGGCTGGATGAGCTCGACCTTCATCTCAGTGTTGTCGCCCGGCATGACCATCTCCGTGCCCTCGGGGAGGGTCACCACACCGGTCACGTCAGTCGTACGGAAGTAGAACTGCGGACGGTAGTTGTTGAAGAACGGCGTGTGACGGCCACCCTCGTCCTTGGACAGGATGTAGGCCTGCGCCTCGAACTCGGTGTGCGGGGTGACCGAGCCCGGCTTGATGATGACCTGGCCGCGCTCGACGTCCTCGCGCTTGATGCCGCGGAGCAGCAGACCGACGTTCTCGCCCGCCTGGCCCTCGTCGAGCAGCTTGCGGAACATCTCGATGCCGGTGACCGTGGTGGTGGTCTTCTCCGGCTTGATGCCCACGATGTCGACGGTCTCGTTGACCTTGAGAACACCGCGCTCGATACGACCGGTGACGACGGTGCCACGACCGGTGATCGTGAAGACGTCCTCGATCGGCATCAGGAACGGCTTGTCGACGTCACGCTCGGGCTGCGGGATCGCCTCGTCGACGGCCTTCATCAGCTCGAGGACGGAGTTGCCCCACTCCTTGTCGCCCTCGAGGGCCTTGAGCGCCGAGACCTTGACGACCGGCAGGTCGTCGCCCGGGAACTCGTACTCGGAGAGCAGCTCACGGACCTCGAGCTCGACGAGCTCCAGGATCTCCTCGTCGTCCACCATGTCGGCCTTGTTCAGGGCGACGACGATGTACGGAACGCCGACCTGGCGGGCCAGGAGCACGTGCTCCTTGGTCTGCGGCATCGGGCCGTCAGTGGCGGCGACAACGAGGATGGCGCCGTCCATCTGCGCCGCACCCGTGATCATGTTCTTGATGTAGTCCGCGTGACCGGGGCAGTCGACGTGGGCGTAGTGACGGGTCTCCGTCTGGTACTCGACGTGCGCGATCGAGATCGTGATACCGCGCTGGCGCTCCTCGGGAGCCTTGTCGATCTGGTCGAACGCCGAGGCCTCGTTCAGGTCCGGGTACGCGTCGTGCAGCACCTTGGTAATGGCGG
>CAMLJW010000349.1 GCA_946480485.1 uncultured Streptomyces sp.
GTCATCGGCTGTCCGGTGCGGAGCACCAGCATCATCTCGTCGAACAGGCGCTGGACGAGGGCGACTTCTCTCGCGTCGCCGACCGCGCTGATCTCATTGCCCCGGACATGGATGTCGGCCGCCGGGAAGGCCTTCTCGATGACGCGTAGCAGGGCGTCTCCAGACCCCAGCACGGTCACCATGGGGTGCTTGGGCGGGACGGTGAACTGCGCTTTCGCGGTTCCCTGGACAGGACCTTGCGCTGTGGGTGTGTCAGTCATGGGCCGGCTCTGTAGGCCTTGCTCGTCCTCCTCGTCGCGGGGCGCTACCCAAAGGGCTGCCTTGCACTCCAAGGGTACGTCGGAGCACTGACATCGCCGAAGGTGTTTTCGTGCAGCCGTGCAGCCGTTCCCCGGGAGACCCCCCTTTCACTGTGCCCCCTTCCCCCTGTCCCCGTCACCGCTCACCCTGTCATCGCTCGACGCGCCATCGCTCACGCCGACCTGCGGAATCCAATCGTCGGTACCGCCCGCCTCCTCGGCCATGGCCTCGCCGTCCCCTCCGGGAGGAGTCGCTCCAGGAAGGCGTACCGCCGTAGCGCCGCCGGGTCCTGGTCCTCGTACGACTGGACGCGGCGCCACCAGGCGGCGATCTCGGACCAGTCGGGGGCGGAGAGGGAGCCGCCGAACTCCTGGACCGAGAGGGCTGCCGTCAGGCCCGCGAAGGCGAGGCGGTCGGCAAGGGGCCAGGCGGCCAGGGTGCCGGTGACGAAGCCGGCCACGAAGACGTCGCCGGCGCCGGTGGGGTCGAGGGCCTGGACGGCGATGGCCGGGACGTCGGCGGTCTCGCCGCTGCGTCCGTCCACGGCGTACGCGCCCTCCGCGCCGAGGGTGACGACGGCGAGCGGTACGTGGTCGGTGAGCGCGCGGGCGGCGGCCCGGGGGCAGGAGGTGCCCGTGTAGCGCATGGCCTCCTCGGCATTCGGCAGGAACGCCTCGCACTGCTCGAGGTCGGGGAGGCCGGCGAGATCCCAGCGGCCGGTGTCGTCCCAGCCGACGTCGGCGAAGATCCGGGCGCCCTTGCCCGCGGCCTGGGCGATCCACGGCGCGCGTGTGCCGGGGGTCAGCGCGGCGATGGCGGCCCGCGCGCGGGGCGGGCAGTCGGGTGCCGGTTCCTCCGGGGGTGGCTCGTGGCCGTGGCTGACCATGGTGCGTTCGCCCTCGTACGCCATGGAGACGGTGACGGGGGAGTGCCAGTCGGGCACCGTGCGTGAGGCCGACAGGTCGATGCGCTCGCCCTGTTCGAGGGCGTCCCAGCAGTACTCCCCGTAGTGGTCGTCCCCGAAGGCTGCCGCCAGTGACGTACGCAGGCCGAGGCGGGCCAGCGCGGTGGCCATGTTGGCGACACCGCCCGGGCTCGATCCCATCCCCCGTGCCCAGGACTCGGTCCCGCGCACCGGGGCGGAGTCGAGCCCGGTGAAGATGATGTCGAGGAAGACGGTGCCGGTGAGGTAGACGTCCCAGGGCGGGTCGTCAGGGGTGCGCAGCCGGGCGAGCGGATCGACCTGGGCGTGGACGTACGGTCCCTCTCCGTGGGGCGTGGTCACGGTGCGCTCCCCTGATGTGGTGCGGGTTGAGGCCAGTGTGCACCACGCCCTTGGGCGGGCGGCGGCGCTCGGCTTCGCGCCGTCGCCCGTCGGCGTCAGGCCGTCGCCGGCACCGTCTGCGCAGGCCCCCTCCCCGCGGGCCTCGCGCGCGCACGCCCTGCGCCCGCCCGCCCGGGTTCGGCTTTGGAAGGTGGCGTGACCGCATCGTAGGGGCCGATCAGCGACGTTTGGGAACCGGCACCCGCAGCAGATCGTGCGCCACCGTCAACTCCCCTTCGAACCCGGCGGCCCGGGCCTGCCGCTCGAACTCTCCCCCCAACTCCGTCGGGGATGTGCCCGCGGGCTCGGAGTACCGCTGACTGAAGTGGGTGAGCACGAGATGCCGTACACCGGCGTCCCGAGCGACCCCACCGGCCTGACCTGCCGTCAAGTGCCCATACTTGACGGCGAGTTCCACGTCCGCGTCGAGGAAGGTCGACTCGATGACGAGCATGTCGCATCCCTCCGCGAGCGCGTACACGCCCTCGCACAGCCGGCTGTCCATGACGAAGGCGAACCGCTGCCCGCGCCGGATCTCGCTGACATCCTCGAGCGCGACGCCCCCCAGCTCCCCCTCCCGCTGGATCCGCCCCACGTCCGGCCCCTTGATCCCGTACGAGGCGAGCAGTTCGGGCAGCATCCGCCGCCTGTCGGGTTCGACGAGCCGGTAGCCGTACGACTCGACGGGGTGGGAGAGCCGTCGGGCCTCCAGGGAGTACGACTTCGAGGAGGCGAGCACGCCGTCGGCGGCGACCGGGGCTTCGGTCAGCCGGACGGTCTCGCGGTAGGCGGTCGCGTACCGCAACCGGTCGAAGAAGCGCTGGCCGGACCGCGGAAAGTGGGCGGTGATCTCATGCGGCACACGGTCGAGGTTGATCCGCTGGATCACTCCGGCGAGCCCCAGCGAGTGGTCTCCGTGGAAGTGCGTGACACAGATCCGATGCAGGTCGTGGGCCGCGGCCCCGGCACGCAGCATCTGCCGCTGCGTACCCTCGCCGGGGTCGAAGAGCAGCCCTTCCCCGTCCCAGCGCAGCAGATAGCCGTTGTGGTTGCGGTGCCGGGTCGGGACCTGGCTGGCGGTGCCGAGGACCACCAGTTCACGTACGGACACGTCGAGTTACTCCAGGTTACCCAGTCAACCCGGTTACCCCGGGGGCCATTGCATGCCGCGGCCGCCCAGGACGTGGGCATGCGCGTGGAAGACGGTCTGGCCGGCGCCGCCGCCGGTGTTGAAGACGATGCGGTAGCTGTCGAGCTTGTCGTCGGAGGCGACCTCGTCGGCCTCGCGCACCACGTCGGCGAGAATCTCCGGTTCGGCGGTGGCGAGCGAGACGGCGTCCGGGTGGTGGGCCTTCGGGATCACCAGGACGTGCGTGGGCGCCTGCGGGTTGATGTCGCGGAAGGCGACGGTCGTCTCCGTCTCGCGGACGACGGTCGCCGGGATCCTCCCTTTGACGATCTTGCAGAACAGGCAGTCGTCCTGCGGTTCCCCTGCCATGCGGCCTCCTCACGCCGGTTGATCGTTACGTCGGCATCGTATCGACACGCCGCGTCGGGGCGGGGGCGCCGCAGGCGCCCGCCCCCGGCACCCGGCCCCGCTCACCCAGCTCGCTCAGCTCACTCAGCTCGCTCAGCTCGCTCAGCCACTGTCACCGACTCCCCGGCAACGGCGGAGCCGTCTTCGCCGGATTCTGCGCGAGCGCCGCCAGCGCGATCCGGATCGCCTCGTCCAGTTGCGCGTCACGCCCGGCCGCGTAGTCCTGCGGCGCCTGGACGACCTCGACGTCGGGGTCGACACCGTGGTTCTCGACGCCCCACTCGTAACCCTCGAGCCAGAACGCGTACTTGGGCTGGGTGACGAGCGTGCCGTCGACGAGCCGGAACCGGCTGTCGATGCCCACGACGCCGCCCCAGGTGCGCATACCGACCACCGGCCCGATCCCGAGCGCCTTGATCGCCGCGTTGACGATGTCGCCGTCCGAGCCGGAGAACTCGTTGGCGACGGCGACGACGGGCCCGCGAGGCGCGTCCTCCGGGTAGCTGGTGGCGCGCAGGCCGCGCGGCAGGTCCCAGCCGACGATGCGCCGGGCGAGCTTCTCGACGACCAGCTGGGACGTATGGCCGCCGCGGTTCTCGCGGAGGTCGACGACCAGGCCCTCCTTGGCGACTTCGATCCGCAGGTCGCGGTGGAGCTGTGCCCAGCCGGAGCCGACCATGTCGGGCACGTGCAGATACCCCAGCCTGCTCCCGGACGTCTCGTGCACGTACGCGCGCCGGTCCGCGACCCACGCGTGGTAGCGCAGGGGCTCCTCGTCGGAGATCGGGACGACGACGGCGTGCCGCGGGTCGCCGCCGCCGGAGGGGGAGATGGTCAGTTCGACGGGTTTGCCCGCGGTGCCCACGAGCAGCGGTCCGGGCCCGGCGACCGGGTCGACCGGCCGCCCGGAGACGGCGATGATCGCGTCCCCGGCGCGTACGGCGACACCGGGCGCGGCGAGCGGCGCCTGCGCGTCCGGGTCGGAGGTCTCCGACGGCAGGATCCGGTCGATACGCCACTGTGCCGATCCCTGAGGGCCGTCCTCGTGCCGGGAGATGTCCGCGCCGAGCAGCCCCTGTCGCTCGTCGCCGCCGTAGCCGCCGCGCGGCGTGACGTACGCGTGAGAGGTGCCGAGTTCGCCCTGTACCTCCCACAACAGGTCCACCAGGTCGTCGTGGGTGGCGACCCGTTCGAGGACGGGCCGGTAGCGGTCGAGTACCGCGTCCCAATCGACGCCGCCCAGGTCCGGCCGCCAGAAGTGGTCGCGCATGAGGCGGCCGGCCTCGTCGTACATCTGCCGCCACTCGGCGGCCGGGTCGACGGTCTGGCGGATCCGCGACAGGTCGACGGTGATGTTCGTGTCGCTCTCGTCGTCGTTCGAAGCGCGCCGGTCGCTCGGTACGACCTTGAGCTTGCCGTCGGTCCACAGCAGGATCCGCTTGCCGTCGCCGGTGACCGAGAAGTGGTCGGCGTCCGAGGCGAGATGCTCGATGCGCTGTTCGACGAGGTCGTAGCGCTCGAGGTCGGTCTTGGGGTCGGGGTCGTCCGGCGTGGCACGGGAGGCGCCGAGTACGCCACGCACCGGGTGGCGCAGCCACAGCAGTCCGTCCTTGGCGGCACGCAGCCCCGAGTAGCGGGCGGCCTCCACGGGAAACGGCACGATGCGGTCGGCGAGTCCGTCCAGGTCGATACGGGTCGTGGGGGCGCCCTCGCTGTCGGGTGTCTCCGCCCCCGGGCTGTCCGGCGCGTCGAAGGGGCGGCCGTGCCGCTGCGGCCCGAAGGGGGACGGGGTCGTCGCGGCCAGCGTGATGAGATACGGCCGTGAACCGCCCACGAACGCGAGGTCGAAGACGTGTTCGTCGTAGACGGGGTCGAAGGACCGCGCCGAGAGGAAGGCGAGGTGCTTGCCGTCGAGGGTGAACGCGGGCGCGTAGTCACGGAAGCGCAGTGGGGTCGCCTCGGTCACCGACAGGTCGGCGGTGTTGGCGAGCTTGAGCCGGCGCAACGGGCTCGGGCCGGGGTGCGACCAGGCGAGCCAGGCCGAGTCGGGCGAGAAGACGAGCCCGCTGACGTCGCCGTCCTCGCTGCGGTCGACCTCCCGTACCTCTCCCGTCTCCCGCTCGACGAGCAGCACCCGCCCGTCGTGCGAGGCGACGGCGGCGCGACTGCCGTCGGGCGCCATGGCGAGGCCGAGTACCCGGCCGAGCCGCCCGGCGGCGAGGCGGCGCGGTGTCGCCCCGGGGGCGACGCCGGTGGCGGGCGCGAACTCGAGCGCGTCGTCGCCCTCCGCGTCCGTCACCCACACCACGTGCTCCTCGCCGTCGGCGCGGAAGGTGCGGGGCAGCCGGGCGCGTACACCGTGTTCGGCGGCCAGGGCGCGGGCGGGGCCCGAGCGGTGGGTGACCCAGTGGACGGCACCGCGCACCGAGACCGCGCTGCCGCGTCCGGTGTGGTCGGGCGAGCCGGCCCCGAACCAGCGGGCCGCGCTCACGGGATGCGGCTGCAGGTCGACGCGCTGTCCGCCGAGCCGGACACCGAGCCGCCGGGGCTCGGCCGCGTCGAGGTCGTCGAGGATCCACAGCTCCCCGGCGGAGGCGTACACGACGCGTGTGCCGTCG
>CAMLJW010000350.1 GCA_946480485.1 uncultured Streptomyces sp.
GCCCTCGGCGTTCACCACGGGGCGCTTGCTCGTGCCGTCGTAGATGGTGTTCGCGGCGATCGGCTTGCCGGACTGCGTCTGGGCCTGGTTCTCCAGGGCAGCGGCCAGGACCACCGGCTTGAAGGTGGAGGCGGGCTGGTAGTCGCGGCGGGTCGCGTTGTTCGTGTAGTGCTTCACGTAGTCCACGCCGCCGTACAGCGCGAGGACCTTGCCCGTCTTCGGGTCGACGGAGACGGCGCCGGCCTGGATGTCGGCGTCGACGTCGCGCTTGTCGCTGTCCAGCTTGCTGGTGAGCTGCGTCTTGACGGCCTTCTCCAGCTGCTCCTGCTTCTTCTTGTCGACGTTCAGCGTGATGGTCCAACCGCCCGCGTTGACCAGCGCCTCGGCTTCCTCCATGTCGGAGGCGGTGCCCTGGGCGACGAGCTGCCTCTCCAGCGACTTGTTCGCCGCATCCCACAGATAGCCGGTCTGGCCCTCCAGGCCCGGCGCGGCCTGCGGCTCCTTGGGCACGGGGAACTTCATGCCGTCCCGCTTCGAGGAGTCCAGCCAGTTCTCCTCGACCATGTTGTTCAGTACGTAGTTCCAGCGCCGTTTGACCAGCTTCTTGCCGGTGTCCGTGGCGACCGCCCAGTCGTACTGGCTCGGGGCCTGCAGCAGCGCGGCGAGATACGCGCCCTGCCCCACCGTGAGGTCGCTCGCGTCGACACGGTAGTAGGCCTGGGCGGCGGCCTGGATGCCGTACGCGCCGCGGCCGTAGTAACTGGTGTTGAGGTAGCCCGCGAGGATGTCGCCCTTGGACGTCGTGCGGTCCACCTTCAGCGAGATGACCAGTTCCTTGAGCTTGCGCGCGATGGTCTGGTCCTGGTCGAGGTAATAGTTCTTGACGTACTGCTGCGTGATCGTCGAACCACCCTGCTTGCCCTTGCCGGAAAGGGTGTTGAGCAGACCGCGGGCCGTGCCCTTGAGGTCGACGCCGGCGTCCTTGTAGAAGGACTTGTTCTCGGCGGCGACAAAGGCCCGCTGGACGGGCTTGGGGACCTCGGCGAGGTCCACGAGTTCGCGGTTGACCTCACCGGTGCGGGCGAGGATCCGGCCGTTGCTGTACTTGTAGATGTTGCTCTGCTGCCTCGCCGCGTCGTTGCCGTTGGTGGGGACGCCGATCATCATGTACAGCACGACGAAAGCGGCCATGCCGAGCAGGCAGAGGCCGAAGAACGTGCCCAGGATCTTCTTCCAGCTGAAGAACCGGCGTATGCCGCTGCCTTTGGAGGAGCGCTTGGGCGCGGCGCGGCGGCCACAGCGTCGGCGCGCTCGTCTCTCTTCCGCTCTTCCCATGGGTCCGATCGCTCCGCTTCGCTCGCTGCTTCGGTTCTCATGCGTCACACAGGCACGCCGCTCAGGTCGGCTCAGCAAACTAACACCACACGTGGCGACACAGGAGGGTCGATCCGACGTTTTCCGGACGTGACAATCAGCATGCACCGCTAAGTGAACCGACGGCCGAGAGGGTTGGAAGGTTGCCGCGAAGGAGCAAAGCGTTGTCACTTGGTTGGATCGAAGCTATGCGCAAGGTCAGGACGACCCGCACGCCGGGGCCGCCTGACAGTGCATATCAGGCAGACCAGGCGATGGAACTACGCAGGCGGGGCGGTCGGGATGGTCGAGGCCGCGCTCGCCCGGATACCAGGCTCCCCGCAGCGCCGCCGCCGGCTGCCCGTACTCCTCCCCGCCCACACCATATGGCGCAAGTCAAGACGGAGGCGTGTCCGACGGCCAAGGCGAGGGTTTCTACGGGGTCGCATCCGTCGTCGGCACGGTCGTCGGCGCCCCGTGGGGCGGCGGGCGGCGGAGCGCCGCCGCCTGGGAGTACGAGCGCAGGTAGCCGACCACCGTGTTGGTCACCGCGACCAGCGGGACGGCCACCACCGCTCCGCCGATGCCCGCGATCATGCCGCCCGCCGCGACCGACAGCACCACCGCGAGCGGGTGGACACGGACGGCGCGGCCCAGGATGAAGGGCTGGAGGATGTGTCCCTCGATCTGCTGGACCGCCAGGACGACGACCAGGGTCATGACCCCGGTGAAGACGCCCTGCGTCACCAGCGCGACCACCACCGCCAACGCCCCCGAGACCACCGCACCCACCAGCGGGATGAAGGAGAACAGGAAGATGAAGACGGCGAGCGGGACGGCCATCGGGACGTCGAGGAAGAAGATGCCGAGGCCGATGAAGATGGCGTCGATCAACGCCACGACCACCGTCCCGCGGACGTAGGAGGTCAGTGTGCGCCACGCGCGCGGGCCCGCGCCCGCGACGCCCCGACGGGCGGCTGCCGGGACGAGCTTGAGCGTCCACTGCCAGATGCGCTTGCCGTCATAGAGGAGGAACAGCGTCGAGAACATCGTGAGCAGGATCCCGGTCAGCGCCTCGACGACGACCGTCACGCCCTCCAGGCCCGCGGAGGTGATCTCCTCGGTGTTCGCCCCGATCGCCTCCCGCAGGTTCTTGGCGATGTCGTTGATCTGATCCTCGGTCACATGGAACGGACTGTTGAGCAGCCAGCGGCGCAGCTCGTCGATGCCGTCCTGGATCTCGGTGGAGAGGTCGTCGAGGTTCTCCAGGACCTGCCAGGTCACGAACCACCCGATGAGCCCCATGATGACGAAGCCGAGGATCGCGGTGAGCGCGGTGGCGAGCCCGCGCGGCACCCCGTACCGCCGCAGCCGGGTCACCGCGGGTTGAAGCAACGCGGTGATGAGGAGCGCGGCGACGAAGGCGAGGACCACAAGCTGTACGGCACTGATGACCCGCATCAACACCCAGACGGCGCCCGCCAGTACGAGCAGTCGCCAGCCGGCCTCGGCCGCGACGCGCATCCCCCACGGGACGGCGGCGGCGGGGTCGGGCCGGGACAGGACAGGGGCGTACGGGGGCGGGGGCAAAACCTGCTCGAACGGCGAGGACGGACCCTCGGCGTGCTCGCCGCGCTTGGCGCGCTCGTCACGCTGCGGGTACTCGGCGCGCTCCTCCTGCTCCACGTACCCGGTGTCCTCCCTCTCGGCCGCCGCGCGGCGCTCTTCCCACCGCTTTCCCAGTTCGGTGATTCCGGCACCGACGCGGCCGAGCCACCCTGGCACTCGCGACATGATCCGTCCCTTTTCCCCGTTGCACCCCACCACTCCCCCTGGAGTCGTCGGAGTCGACCGTACAGGGCCGAAGCCCCTCACCGTAGGACGGTGAGGGGCTTCGCGAAGTCGAACGGCGACCGGCTCAGTACCAGTGGTTGGCCTGCCAGAACTGCCAGGCGGCACAAGGGCTGCCATAGCGCTGCGGGTCGTTCATGTAGCTCAGGCCCCACTTGATCTGCGTGGCCGGATTCGTCGCCCAGTCGGCCCCGGCGGAGGACATTTTGGACCCCGGCAGTGCCTGCACCAGGCCGTATGCGTCGGAATTGGGGTTGTCCGCCTGGTAGTTCCAGCTGGACTCGTGGTTCACGATGTTGCTGAAACACTCGAACTGGTCCGCCGGAACGATCTGGCGGGCCATCGCCTTGACTTCCGCGACGGTGTACGAGGCCTGTGCCGGGAAGCTCGACGGGTCCCGCTCCGCGGAACGGCTGGCGGCCTCCAGGGCCTCCTTGCGTTCCTTCGCTTCCTTCGCTTCCTGCTCAGCGGCCTTCTGCTTGGCGACGGCGTCCTTGGCGGCCTGCTTGCGCGCGGCCTCCTCGGCGGCCTGCTTGGCGGTCGCGTCCGCAGCGGTGGCCTGTACATCGGCCTGCTGCGTGAGGGACGTGAGCTGCACCTGAGCCTGCTGGCCAGCGGGAATGTCAGCGAGAAGCGTCGCGTCGCTCGCCGTCGCCTCGGCGTCGGCGTCGCTCGCGGGTGCGGTGTTGCCCGAGGCAACACCAGTGACAGCGCCGACAGCGGTGACCGCGGTGGCCGAGGCCACTGCGAGTCCCCGGACCGAAATCGGGCTCACACGGTTTCCTTCCAGCATCGCCCGCTACAGGTGACCCTCGCGGACGCAATCGTGCCCCTGGCGCTGGCCTCCCAACTGCGGGGTCACGGGAGGCACGGACCCGGTGGGCAACTCCCATGACGGTAGCGCCGCGTGGTGCTCGGGCGGCATACGACGGCTTTATGGAGTTCTGATGGTTCTGCTGTGCCATACCGCTGGGGGTACAGATATGTCGTATGCGGGGCCTGACAGGACTGAGACTCTGCCGCACTACGACGCCGGGAGGCAATTCTGTGTTGCGTGTGAAAACTCACACCTCGTTTGCCCCAGAAGCTTTCCGGAAATGAGGATGCACCAAGACGCCGCCCGGCTAGGCTCTTCAGCCTTTGCCGGGCGGCGTCAACTATCGTGTAGCCACCACCCTTTGACCAACCGGGGCCAGATGGGGCAGGTGGGGTCAGATGTTCCCGTCCTCCAGCATTTCGGTCACCAGCGCCGCGATCTGGGACCGCTCGGACCTGGTGAGCGTGACATGCGCGAAGAGCGGATGACCCTTCAGCTTCTCCACCACGGCCACGACACCGTCATACCGGCCGACCCTGAGGTTGTCCCGCTGGGCCACGTCATGAGTCAGAACAACCCGTGAATTCGCGCCAATTCGGGACAGAACGGTCAAAAGAACATTACGTTCCAGGGATTGGGCCTCGTCCACGATCACGAACGCATCGTGGAGGGAGCGGCCACGGATGTGCGTGAGCGGCAGGACCTCCAGAAGGCCGCGCGCGGTGACCTCCTCGATGACGTCACGACTGGTGACCGCGGACAGCGTGTCGAAAACCGCCTGCGCCCACGGGCTCATCTTCTCGGCCTCACTGCCGGGCAGATAGCCGAGCTCCTGCCCGCCCACCGCGTACAGCGGCCGGAAGACCATCACCTTCTGGTGCTGGCGGCGTTCGAGTACGGCCTCCAGGCCCGCGCACAGCGCCAACGCGGACTTGCCGGTGCCGGCCCGACCGCCCATCGACACGATCCCGACATCCGGGTCGAGCAGCAGATCGAGGGCGATACGTTGCTCCGCGCTACGACCCTTGATGCCGAAGGCCTCCCGGTCGCCGCGTACCAGTCGGATGTTGCCCTCGGGCGTCACACGTCCCAGGGCCTTGCCGCGCTCGGACTGGATCGTCAGGCCGGTGTGCACGGGGAGCTCGGACGCCTCGGGGACGTACAGCTTCTCCTCCTCGAAGAGGAGGTCCACCCGCTCGCCGGAGAGGGTGAGTTCGGACATTCCGGTCCATCCGGAGGAGTCCGTGATGGCGAGCTCCGCGCGGTACTCCTCGGCGAGGAGGCCCACGGAGGACGCCTTGATGCGCAGCGGCAGGTCCTTCGACACGACCGTGACATCGAACCCCTCGGCCTGCAGATTGCGGGCGACCGCGAGGATGCGGGAGTCGTTGTCCCCCAGGCGGTAGCCCGTGGGCAGCACGCTGGGGTCCGAGTGGTTGAGCTCGACACGGACGGTCCCGCCCAGCGCCCCGATGGGAATGGGGGCATCGAGGCGGCCGTACCGCACCCGGTAGTCGTCGAGCAGGCGCAGCGCCTGCCGGGCGAAGTAGCCGAGTTCGGGATGGTGCCGCTTGGCCTCCAATTCCGTGACCACGACGATGGGAAGCACGACTTCGTGCTCGTCGAAGCGGTTCATGGCGTGCGGGTCGGCCAGCAGGACGCTGGTGTCGAGAACGTAGGTGCGCCGGTCTGGCTTGTGGCGCTTTGTGCTGGTCACCACGGAAGGACGTACCCCCTCGGATGAGGTCG
>CAMLJW010000351.1 GCA_946480485.1 uncultured Streptomyces sp.
GGCGACGCGAGCCGTCGCCGCACCTACGCCCACCCCCACGCCCAGTAACGACCCTTGCGACCTTATTCATGGCCCCGCCAAGGACTACTGCGAAGACGGCAGCGGCTCCGGCGGAGGCGGAGGCGGCGGCACCCTGACCGACCCCACCTCCACCCTCGACCCCCTCTCCTCCCTCGCCAAGGGCTGTGCCGACGCCGCGTCCTGGACCATCGACAAGCTCAGCGAGGCCGTGAAGGAGACGGCGAACGTCGACTTCACGAACCCGAAGTTCCTGCAGCAGTACGCCGTCGTGTTCGCGGCGTCGGCGATTCTGACCCTGCTCCTGTGGCTGCTGGCAGTGGCCAAGCGGGCCGTTCGCGGTGTGCCGCTCACCACGGCCATCTCGGAGGCGATCGGGTTCCTCTGGCTGACGGTTCTCGCGTCCGCGTTCACGCCGCTGATCCTCTACACCGTCGTCTCGGCGACCGACGGCGTCGCGGAGGTCCTGGCCAAGACGACCGGCAACCAGACGGATCAGTTCTTCGGAAACTTCTCCGGAGCCCTGAGCAAGGGCGAGGACATCGGCGGCGGGCCCATCATGCTCATCGTCGTGTCCCTGGTCTCGATCCTCGCGGCCGGAGTGCTGTGGCTGGAGCTCGTCATCCGCGCCGCCCTGCTCTACGTCGGCGCGCTGCTCGGCACCGTCGTGTACGCGGGGCTCGTCGACAAGAACCTGTGGGGCCACGTCCGCCGCTGGGCCGGCATCATGATCGCGGTGATTCTGGTGAAACCAGTCATCGTGATCGTGCTGGGGCTGGCCGGTGCGCTGGCCGGTGAGGACGGGCCGGACGCCTTCTCGGCCGTCGTCTCCGGGCTCGCCATCATCCTGATGGCCATCTTCGCGAGCGCGATGATCTACCGGTTCGTACCGGGCTTCGGCGACGAGATCGCGAACTCCCGGAACAACCGCATCATGCAGGGCGCCGAAGGCAAGGCCGCGGCCGTCATCAGCTCCCCGGCGACCCTCGTCGCCCAGGGCATCAAGACGCACAGCACCCGGGCGGACAGCGGCGGCGGCAACCAGGGCGCCGGCGCCCGCCCCGCCAACCCCGCCTCCGGCGGCGTGGCCGCCCACAGCTCACGCCCGTCCTCCCACGGCGGCGGCGGATCCGGCTCCTCCGCCCCGCCCCCGCCGCGCAGCAGCACGGCGAACACCCCCCACGCCGGCAACAACCGCAACAGCAGTACCAACCGCTCGGGAGGTGAAGGGCGTTGACGACCCAGTCCCACATGTCCCATCCGGTCACGCCCCGCCGTACATATCTGATCGGCCGCGCCCGGCCGAACGCGATCGTCGGCAAGAACCGTGAAACCGGTGAGATCGCGCTGATCATCACGGGCGCGTTCCTGGGCATGATGTGCGGCCTGCTCGTTCCCGTGCTCTCCCTGCGCATCGTCCTGCTGGTGGGCCTCCCGATGCTGGCGCTCGCCGCGGTGTACGTGCCGTACAAGCGCCGTACGTTCTACAAGTGGTTCGAGATCAACCGCAGTTACAAGCGGACACTCCGCCAGGGCACGACGTACCGCAGCAACGTCATGGAGGCCGGTACCGGCATCGACGGCCGTGAGGTCGAGATCGGCCCGCCTCCGGGGATCGGACGCATCATGTGGCTGGCGGCGCCCTTCGGACCCGACGAGATCGCCGTCCTCCTGCACGCCGACCGCCGCACGGTCACGGCCGCGATCGAGATCGAGGGCCCGGGTGTCGGACTGCACGACTCGGAGGACCAGGAAGCCCTCGTCGACCGGTTCGGCACGCTCCTCAAGCACGTCGCGAACGGCGACGGCTTTGTCACCCGCCTCCAGATGCTCGCCCGCACCCTGCCCGCCGACCCGGACGCCCACGCCAAGGACGTCGCCGTACGAGGGGACGAGCGCGCCCCCGGCTGGCTGCGGCAGTCGTACGACCAGTTGCAGTCCATGGTGTCCACCAGCAGCGAGCAGCACCGCGCGTACCTGGTCGCCTGCATGCACTACTCACGGGAACTCGCCGCCGAGGGCCACGCGATGGCACGGGCCGCCCGCCCGCAGGGCGGCAAGAAGCTCGACAAGGACGCGGGGCTCGCCGTCGTCATGGCGCGTGAACTGACCGACATCTGCTCGCGGTTGCAGGAGGCCGACATCCGCGTACGGCAGCCGCTGGGGCAGGGGCGCCTGGCCTCCCTCGTCCACTCCATGTACGACCCGGACCACCAGATCGACCACATCCAGGCCATGACGAGACGCAACGCCTGGCCGGCCGAGCTGGACGCCATGGAGGCGACGTACCTCCAGGCGAAGACCCGCGAGTCCTCCACCCGCGCGCCCTGGTGCCATGCCACGGCCTGGGTGAAGGAGTGGCCGATGACGCCGGTCGGGGTCAACTTCCTCGCGCCCCTCCTGGTCCACACCCCGGATGTCATCCGCACGGTCGCCGTCACCATGGACCTCGAACCCACCGAGATCGCCATCGAGCGGATGCTGACCGAGAAGACGAACGACGAGGCGGAGGCCAGCCGCCAGGCCAAGATGAACCGCACCATCGACCCGCGCGACATCGCCTCACACAACCGCCTGGACCAGCGGGGCGAGGACCTCGCGAGCGGCGCGGCCGGCGTCAACCTCGTCGGCTACATCACCGTCTCGTCCCGCTCCCCCGAGGCACTCGCCCGCGACAAGCGGACGATCCGCGCCTCGGCAGGCAAGTCGTATCTGAAACTCGAGTGGTGCGATCGCGAGCACCACAGGGCCTTCGTCAACACGCTCCCGTTCGCGACCGGCATCCGGAGGTAGGACTCTATGCGGGATCCGCTGTCCGTCCTCACCGAAGCCTTCACGTCGTTCCTGTTCGGCAAGGTGGAGACGACCCGGCTGCCGGTGCGTACGTCCACCGGGCAGGCCCAGGCCGTCTACCTGCCGACCGCCGCGCCCGGCCTCGGCGACTCCGGCGTCATCATCGGCCGCGAGGTCTACTCCGGGAAGGGCTACATCTACGACCCCTTCCAGTTGTACGGGCAACAGCTCCCGGCGCCCCACTGGCTGGTGCTCGGCGAGTCCGGAAACGGCAAGTCGGCCCTGGAGAAGACTTACGTACTACGGCAGTTGAGGTTCCGTGACCGGCAGGTCGTGGTGCTCGACGCACAGGGTGAGGACGGGGTCGGTGAGTGGAACCTCATCGCCCAGGAGCTGGGGATAACCCCCATCCGGCTCGACCCGACGGCGGCCCTGGACATGGGCATCCGGCTCAACCCGCTCGACCCGTCGATCACGACGACCGGGCAGCTGGCCCTGCTCCGGACGATCATCGAGGTGGCGATGGGGCACGGGCTCGACGAGCGCTCGGGCTTCGCCCTGAAGGTCGCGCACGCGTACGTCAACGAGTCGATCGTGGAACGCCAGCCCGTCCTGACGGACATCGTGGAGCAACTGCGCCATCCCGAGCCGGATTCGGCGGAGGCGATGAACGTCGCCATCGACGACGTACGGGCCTGGGGCCTGGACGTGGCCCTGGTGCTCGACCGTCTGGTGGACGGTGACCTGCGGGGCATGTTCGACGGCCCGACAACGGTCGGTATCGACCTGGACGCGCCACTCATCGTGTTCGACCTGTCCCACATAGACCGCAACTCGATCGCGATGCCGATCCTGATGGCGATCGTGGGCGTGTGGCTGGAGCACACCTGGATCCGCCCCGACCGGAAGAAGCGCATCTTCCTGGTCGAGGAGGCCTGGCACATCATCAACAGCCCGTTCGTGGCCCAGCTCTTCCAGCGCCTGCTGAAGTTCGGCCGCCGCCTCGGCCTGTCCTTCGTCGCCGTCGTCCACCACCTGTCCGACGTCGTCGACGGCGCGGCGGCGAAGGAGGCCGCGGCGATCCTGAAGATGGCCTCGACCCGGACGATCTACGCCCAGAAGGCCGACGAGGCGAGAGCGACGGGCCGGGTGCTGGGCCTGCCCAGATGGGCGGTGGAGATCATCCCGTCGTTGACTCCCGGCATCGCCGTGTGGGACGTCAACGGCAACGTCCAGGTGGTCAAACACCTGATCACCGAGACGGAACGCCCCCTCGTCTTCACCGACCGCGCCATGACCGAGTCCTCCGCCGATCTGTCGGACGACGCGCTGCGGGACGCCGAGTTGGAGGCGGAGGAGCGCGCGGCGGCGTTCATGGAACATCACCTGAGCGATCTCGACGACCCGTCCGAGTCCACGGTGGCGTGAGTTCCGGTTGTGGGTGAATATGGCGTGAGAACGGTGGCCTGAGATGAGACCGGACGAGCGGCGCCGCGAGGGCGAACGGGGTGAAGGAGGCGTTTCCGACGGCCTGTTGGTCGGGGGGCTCGCGTTCCTGCTGGCCATAAGCCTGCTGGTGTGGTCGGCGACGGGCCTGGCGGGCCTCTTCGACCAGGGCTCCTGGCCCTCCCAGGTCACCTTCGGCCGTACGCCGCTCGCGATGCGTCACCTGATCCAGCAACCGCACGACATCGCGGGAGCGTGGCCAAACACCCCGGAGGTCCAACTCTCGGGATACGGGCTCTTCTGGGGGCTGTTCATCTCCCAGTTGCTGGTCCTCCTGGTCCTCACCGTGTTCGTGATGGGGGCGGTGGTGAGGTGGAGAGCGGGGAGAGCGAGGAGAGCGGCCAGGCGAAAGGCGGCGGCCTTCGACTCGGGAGGTCGGCCTGAAGGTACGGCGGGCTCGGTGGGTCGGCCTGGACGTGCCGCCGGCTCGGGCGTTGCGACTGAGGCCGCGTCCGGCTCGGGTTCGCCTGGGGCCGGCGCAGGGCTTCCGCCTGGGGACGCGGCGGGCTCGGGCCTCTCGCCAACGGGCGGACCGGGCCTTCGGCCTGCAGACGCGCCCGGCGCAGGCTACGCGCCCGGGGAGACATCCGGATCAGCGCTTCCGTCTGCGGGTGCCGGCTCAGGCTTTCCGCCTGAGGTCGGCTCCGATCCGGCCGCTTCGTCGGTGGCCGCTTCGGTGGCCGCTTCCTCGGGGGCCTCTTCGCACGTAGGGGCTCCGCACGCAGGCACTCCGCACGCGGCTTCCTCGGGGCCGAAGCGCCCGCTCGCCGCCACTCCGCCGGCGGCAAACTCCGGCACGGCCGGTCATCTCCGAGCGGGCGCCTCGGGCCCGACAACCACCCCCCTTCCCCCGGCGGCGAAGCGACCGGTTGAGAGGGCCTCGTATACGGCCGGCAGTAAACGGATGGGCGGATGGGAAACCATGCGCGCCGAAGGCGCGGCGACGGCCCCCGCCCCCGTTCACACCCTTCGCGGCCCACGGGTCCTCGGCCCCCCGGAAACCCGCCACCCCCTGGCCGGCGAGGCGGTACGAGACGCCGAGGGTCCCGCCCTCGTCATCACCTCGAACCCCGCCCTCTGGTCGGAAACCAAGGACGCCCGGGCGAAACTCGGCCCAGTCCTCCTCTACGACCCCTCCCACCTCTGCGACACTCCGGCACGCCTGCACTGGTCCCCCTCAGCCGGCTGCGCGAACAAGGACATTGCCAAGGCCCGGGCGGCAGCTCTCCTCGCGCCGGTGCGGCCCACCGCGAAGATCGACCAGATGGTCGCCGACGTCGCGGAGACACTCCTTCGCAGCTACCTGCACGCTGCCGCCGCTGACGGCCGCACCATCCGGCACCTCCACCGCTGGGCCCAGGGCGCCCAGGTCCAAGAGGTCGTACGCATCCTCCGTGCGAACCCCAAGGCGGCCTCCGGCGCC
>CAMLJW010000352.1 GCA_946480485.1 uncultured Streptomyces sp.
CGGCGCCGAACACCCGCACCGTGTGTGTCCAGGCCTTTGGCGGCGCCCCGAAAACGGTGTGCACCTCCAGCTGCCGTACGACGAGATCGGTGGGGTCGAGTCCGTCGGCGCCCGGGGCCGGGATACCGGTGAGGACGAGACGTCCGCCGCGCCTGAGCAGCGAGGCGGCGGTGTTCGCGGCGGACGCCGAACCCGCTGTCTCGATGACCACGTCGAAGTCGTCGGGCAGCTCCTGGTCCCGGGTACGGAAGTCGGTGGCACCGAAGGTCTTCGAGAGCTCCGCGCGGTCGGGACGGGTGCCGACCACCAGCAGCTCCGCCGGTGAGCCCGCCTTCAGGAACTGGACGGCGAACATGCCGAGCGTCCCCGTGCCCACGACCGCGACCCGCTCGCCGGGCACCGCGTTCGCCTTGAGCGCGGCGGCGGCGATACAGGCGGCGGGTTCCAGGAGCGCCGCCGCCGTCAGGTCGGCGTCGTCCGCCAGGACGTGGAGCAACCGGGCCGGCAGCGTGAGCGTGGTGGCCATGGCGCCGGGCTGGGTGAAGCCCGTCTCCTCGTAGCCGGCCGTGCACAGCGTGGTCTCGCCCGCGTGGCAGCGGTCACAGACCTGGCAGTTCCGGAAGCCCTCGCCCACCACCTTGCGGCCCACGAGGGACGCCGGGACCCCGGAGCCCACCGCCTCGACCGTCCCGGACCACTCGTGTCCGGGCGTCAGGGGATAGCGGACGTACCCCTCGGGCCGGTTGCCCTGGTACACCTCACGGTCACTGCCGCAAATGCCGCTCGCGTGGACCCGGACGAGGGCCTCTCCGGCGGCAGGAGCGACCGGCTCGTGCGGGACGAGCCGGTGCTCGCCCGGCGCGTCGATGACGACCGCGGTGCTCACTTCGCGGCCTTGGGCTTGCGCTGCTCCCAGCCGTCCGCCCACAGGTCGAAGCGGGCCTGCTGCTGCGGGAACTCCGCCGCCGCGTCCGTGTCCAGCTCGACGCCGAGGCCGGGCGCTTCGGACAGGTGGAAGTAACCGTCGACGACCTGGGGCGCGCCCTTGACCACCTTCTTGATGTCCGCGTCCGCGAAGTCGTTGAAGTGCTCCAGGATCTTGAAGTTCGGGGAGCTGAAGCCGACCTGGAGGGAGGCGGCGGTCAGGACCGGGCCACCGACGTTGTGCGGCGCCACGAGCATGTAGTGGGTTTCGGCGGTGGCGGCCAGCTTCCTGGTCTCCCAGATGCCACCGATGTGACCGACGTCGGGCTGGATGATGTCCACGGCCTGGCTCTCGAAGAGCTCACGGAACTCGATGCGATCGTGGATACGCTCACCGGTGGCCACCGGCATGTCGACCTTCGCGGCCACCTTCTCCAAAGCCTTGAGGTTCTCCGGCGGCACCGGCTCCTCGAGCCACGCGGGCTTGAAGGGGGCGAGCTCACGGGCGAGGCGGACGGCGGTCGAGGGCGAGAACCGGCCGTGCATCTCCAGCATCAGCTCTGCGTCGGGCCCGATGGCGTCCCGTACGGCCTCGATGAGGGAGACGGAGTAGAGGGTCGACTCGTGGTCGAGCTCGAAGTGACCGGTACCGAAGGGGTCGATCTTGAGGGCCCTGTAACCGCGCGCGATGACCTCCTGCGCGGCCTTGTGGTATGCCTCCGGGGTGCGCTCCGTGGTGTACCACCCGTTGGCGTACGCCTTGACCTTGTCGGTGACCTTGCCGCCGAGCAACTGCCAGACGGGGACGCCGAGGGCCTTGCCCTTGATGTCCAGGCACGCCATCTCGATCACCGCGATGCCGGACATCACGATCTCGCCGGCCCGCCCGTAGTCGCCGTACTTCATGCGGCGGACCAGATCCTCGACAGCGAACGGGTCCGACCCGAGAATGTGGTTGGCCTCGGCCTCGTGCAGATAGCCGAGCAGCGCGTCGGTGTGGCCCAGCATGCGGGTCTCGCCAACGCCGGTGAGCCCCTCGTCGGTGTGCACCTGTACGTAGGTCAGGTTGCGCCACGGCGTCCCTACCACGTGCGTGCTGATTCCCGTGATGCGCACGGCAGTTGCTCCCTGCTAGTCTTCGTCTTGTTCGAAATATCGTCACACGTTCGAAATGCTGGCCATGACAGTAAGGATGTGAGGGCAGGAGTGTCAATGGGGCGAGCGCATAACGGTTTGGACGCGATGGCGTGGGGATGGTGGGGGATCTTCCGTCGCGCACGCATCCCGGCGCGCCGGAACGGCGGCTTCCCCACACAACCTTCACCGCGCTGACTATCGGCATGCCCTTGAAGGAATTTAGTCTTCCAGCGTCATGGAATACTGCAACCCGTGCCAACGGCACCTCAATGGCGCCCTGGTCTGCCCCGGGTGCGGTACCTCGGCCGCGGCGTGCCGGGCGGATGGGGATTCGTTGTCCGATCGTGACGTCGCGGACGCCGACAAGCGCGACAACGAGGACGACGGCGCGGACGAGGACGACGAGCCGGAGGCGGGCGGACGCCGGCACCCGCCTCAGGGCCGGGGACGCGGCCGCGGAGCGCGGGCGAGCCGACGCGACCGGCGGGCCGCGCTGCACGCCCGCCGTCGCCGGCGGTCCCTGCTGATCGGGGCGGGGTTGCTGCTTGCCGCGGGTGGGCTGAGTCTCGCGGAGCTCGGCCGGGAGGCCCCGACCGCGGAGCCGGAGAAGGCGTCCGTGGATGACGCCTCCGCCGATGCGCCGACGACGTCGGCGGACGATTCATCAAAGTCCCGTGGCAGGGCGGGGGGCTCCACCACGGTGGAAGCCTCGCCCTCCGAGTCGGCTTCTCCCTTGGCCTCGGAGTCCAAGAAGCGGAAGAAGGACCGGGACAAGCCCAAGGAGCTTTCGGACCCGGGCACGACACAGGACCCCACGACCTCGGCTCCCCCTTCGGCCTCCCCACCGTCCACGGCACCGAACCCAGCCACCCCGGCGTCCGGTCCGACCTCCGATCCCTCGCCATCCCCCGTTCCTTCAGCAACGTGCACCCGCTTCTTGTGGTGGTGCGGGTAGGTCACCCAGCCGCGGGGTCTGTGGCCTGGTCTGAGAGCGGGTTCCTTTCCCCACCCCGCCCCGCGCCGCCCCTTCCCAACACAGGGGGCTGCGCCCGGTGCAGTTTCTTAGGTGCGGATAAGCGGGCATCCTGCCGACACGCCTTTCACCAGCGAAAACGCCGCCCCCGACTCATCCGCCGCCGCGTCCGTCGTCCCCGCCACACTCCGGGGCCGTGAGTACCTGCGCGTCTCGCAGGACAACAGTGGCCGTCAGCGGTCCGTCACGGAACAGCACAACGACGACGTGAGAGCGACTTCCCGCCACAGCATCTGGGAGAACAGCCGCTAGCGCCGGTATTCCCCTCGCGTCTGCGGAGCGGATACCGGGGCCTTTTCTGCATTCTACGACAGGCGCTAAAGGGCGATGCCGACCCTCTGAGCGATGGCCGTAAGCCGCTCATTGCTCCGCTTGTGCTTGGACACGAGAACGCGCGTCAGTTCCAAGGATGTGGGGTGAACGGCAGCCATCTCAGGCGCTTCCGCCCAAGCCTTCTCCAGGCTCTCTAGGGTTCCGTCCGTGTCCCCTAGGGCTAGCTGAGAGCGGCCAATGTTCATGTAGAAGGGCGCGACTCGGGTAGCCGGAAGACTCAGGCCGCTACGGATTAGCTCATCCCCTGTGTCCAGTGCCATTTTATGCTGGTCCATGTCGGAGGCAGTGGAGATCACGTGCGTTGCCGTGTTCTTCGGGCCAAAGTGGATTCCGTGAGGAGCGATGTCTTCTGGGAACTCTTCCGCTACCCGCCATGCGGCATCAATGTGCTTCCGCGTGGTCTGCTTGTCCTTCAGCCGTCCGGCAAGGGTCAAGCCTCGCAGATGCAGGACGCCAAGCCCGAAAGCCTTCTCTCGTCCGGTGAGCCTTGACTCGGCCTCGACTACAGCGCGGTCAATGATGCTCAACCCGCCGTCGAAGTCACCAGAGTTGAGGAACGTACCGGCGTCATCCCGAGCGGCAACGATAGCCGCAATCGGGTCTGCCCTCTCTGCGGCTACGCGTTGCTTCATCGTGGCCAACTCGGCTAGGTGCATCCATCGATGACGGGCGGCTAGCCAGTAGACGACTCCATAGACGTCTGCTACCAGAGTCCAAGCCTTTGGTTGCCCGGTTAGGTGAGCACGGTTAGTCACCCTGGTAAGCAAAGAAGGAAGCCGGATCTGGATCTGAGCTAGCTCCGTGTTGAAGCGGAGTTTGTTCAGTTCGTCGACTTCCTGCTGAAGCGTCTCGGTATTAGTGGGCGGCTCACCCGGAATATCAAACCTGCGAATGGCGTAGTTCAAAGCGTTCAGGTTCTTTTCCGGGGCACTACCCAGTAGCTCATCAAGGGTCAGGTTCATTGCCCGAGCGATAGCCGCACCTACGCCCTGGGTAAGCGCCCGGTCTCCCACTTCAATCTTGCTAAGCAGAGAGACCGAGACCCCCGACCTACGGGCTAGGGCTACCTGGCTAAGCCCAGCTTCCTTCCGGCGCGCAGCAACGTTGGCGCCTGGTCCCGGTACGACGTTTGTAGTGCTCATGTCTTCCCTGTTCCCCGCTCGCGTGCGTCCTCACATCCCAGGATCCCAAAGGCGCGCGCAACGCGCCCACGGTCGCGTGCAAGAAGTGTGCAAGTCGGTGTGCCAGTAGGGGCGTTGACTCATGGAGACAGAGACCCCAGCGACCGCGCGAACGGCCCTGGGGCATGGCCAACGCTTCAGAGGAGCGCCGACATGCCACACCTATCACGAACCCTCGAACGAGTGAGAGAGGCACAGTTAGGGCGACGCACCCCCGGCAAGCACCGGCGCGCCGAAGCGCCCTCAGCGCCCCGCCTGGTACCCGCCGTGCCGTCGCCGGACGTGTGGGGGGTGTGGCTGGTCGCAGCGCGCCTGCGCAGGCGACGGCACGTGCCGCTCACGGTCCGGCCGTACGTGACGGTCCGGCCGTACGTGCTCGCCTCGCTGGGCGAGGAGTGGCGGACGGGGGCGAGGCAGTGATCGCCCACGAGCACGCCCGGGAAGGCGCCGAGAGCATTGACGTAGGGGCCCAACACCCGGCGTTTCAAGCGCTGTTGAAGCACGCTACGGCGTGCGCGCGCTGCGCGGCAGGCGTCCGGTGCGTGACGCGTGACGTCCTGGTCAAGACGCTGTGTGAGGCGTCCGGAAAGGACGCGTGATCACGTGGGCATGACTCTCGCCGTTTACAAGATCAATCCGGAGACGGGCGCTCGCACTCAGGTCCGGCGACGCAGGACCGTGAGGCCTGCGGGCCAGCCCGACGTCAGCGGCAGGTACCCGCCTTGCGCCTGCCCGCGCTGCGTCGATATCTCCGTCAGCCTGACTGCCAAGGTGGCCGAAGCGAACAAGCGAACCGGGGATGCACAGTGACGCGCTCAATCATCAAAGCGGCTGAGTGGACGCTCGGGCCGGAAACTGCGGAGGGCGGCCCGCGGGGCCTCTATAGTGCCGAGTGCCTGACGTGCGGGGCGCAGGCACAGCCAACTGACGTGATCGTCTACCAGTTGAGGTCTGGGCGTTGAAGCACACGGGCCTTAATCCGACCCATCGGCAGTTTAAGGCGATGCACGAGACGTTCTGGCGCGTGGCTCCGGCCGAGGGCAACTCCTTCCGCGGGCTCGACGCACAGTGCGAGAGCGAGCCAGAGCAGGCCGAGAGCGACGCACAGCACACCTCGCGGCAGGA